>CAYRLP010000532.1:0-2853 GCA_964424935.1 uncultured Bacteroides sp. | reverse complement strand
CCCACGGGCAATCAAAAACAGGGATACGCGAATGACCCCGCATCCCTGTTCTGCTATTTTGTTTATTCGTTCGCTTTTGACATCAGGTTGATCCGTACGAGTAGATACGGGATCAGAAAGACGACTGATAGTGAAATGCTAAAGATTCCGCTGAATTGCCACAGGGAGTTTAACAGGTCCCCTGAATCCTCAGGAGCGATTGACTGGAATGCCTCATAGAGCAAAAAGATAATAGCTAACCCTGTCAAACATCTCAATACTCTTTTCCACCATCTCCCCCGTATATCAAACCCTCCACTCCGGTGTAGAAAGACGGCTCCCATTCCAGCGCCCAGAAATCCACCCACATTTCCCGCAACCCTTTGTAACCCGATTGAGGATAGAATCGTTTCATTCTGCCCCGCCAGGTCATCCGAGGCATTCCTGATCCATTCAGCCGGGAATTCCCACTCCTTCAACAGGATAACGAATACAATCCCAAGGGATAACAGGATCATGGAGATCAGGAAGATCATGCCCAGCTGATTTCGGTATTTTAATCTCATAAATCCACGAAGGACGCCCGGTTCAAAGCGAATAAACAGAATTGTTACCAAAATGCCGATCATCCAGCCTGTAAGGACCTGGCTCGGGAAATGAACCCCCAGATATACTCTCGATAATCCTATCATCACTACAACGGCGAGGGCAGGAACCCAGAACCATTTCTTTTTAATCAGGAAGGCCACATAGATCCAGGCAGTTGAAGTCTGCGCATGACCTGAAGGCATTCCGAAACCGTTCGAGAATTTTAATGCTTTAATGCCCTGATCCACCCAGAAGGGCCTGGGGGCATGAATGGCCTGCTTAAGGATACTGTTAATGGAGGCTGTAAACGGAAGGAACAGTGCTAATCTTAATCCAAGTTTTCTGTCGACGGACCAGTAAATGACAGCAATCAGAAGTATATAAGCCTGATGATCTCCAAGCCAGGTAAAAAATTTCATCACCGGCGCCAGCCAGTCCCCCAAGTTTTGGAGTGACTCAATAAGCCATGCATCGCCAGGAAGAAAGTAGCCCATCATGCTAAGGTAAGCATTTCATACCTATATTATTTTTTTTGTAATTTGATCTCATCCTGAAACCGGCATCAATTTCCAAGTATGGGGAGAACTATCATTTTTCTTACCACTGTTGCGCTCATTTCATTTGACTATTGCAAGGGCCAGGAAGTTAAACTTGTTGACCACACGGTTTACCTCATCGGAAATACAGCTACAAGGGAGTTAAACGAAACAAACCTGGCATCCCTGCAGGAGTATCTGTCCCAGCAAGAGAATCCTTTCTCTCTCGTTCATCTTGGTGATATCTCAGATCCGGATCAACCTGATGAATGGGCCGGTGAACTTGATATAATAAATAAGCTCTCTATCGATCCGGATCATGAACTAACGCTCTTTATCCCGGGGGATAAAGATTGGAACAACTCGGGCAGGGGTGGATTGAATATGGTGAGAACGTTGGAAGAAAAGGTGGAAAGCCTGCAGGAAGTATCGTGTATATTCATGCCATCAAAAGGATGCCCGGGGCCCGAGATCTTAGACCTTTCACCCAGTTTAAGGCTTATTATTATTAATACGCAATGGTGGCTGCATCCATATGATATTCCTGAGGCTCCGGATGCAGATTGCGCCAACCTGACGAAAGAAGAGGTGATCGAAAACCTGGAGGAGATCATTGAAGAATCGAATGGAAGGAATATCCTGATCGTCGGTCATCACCCGGTCGTGTCTTCAGGCGTATATGGAGGACATATGACAGTTCAAAAACATCTGTTCCCTTTTGCAGATGCAAAGCCCGGTAACAGGATCCCGGTCCCTTTACTGGGCAGTTTTTATGCAGCTTATCGTCAGAATGTTGGGACTGTGAGGGACATGGCCAATGAAAATTACCAGGAATTCATCGATAATATGGATGAGATAATGGCCAGACATCCCGGACTGGTATATGCCTCGGCTCACGATTACAGCCTCCAGTTACTGGAATATGAGGAAGGTTACCAGATCATATCGGGAAGCATCAATGAAAAAGAACCCGTAGGGAAAGGGCCGGGCGAAGTCTATACAGCCTCACAATATGGCTTTATAAAACTGGAATATTACCACGATGGTGAGATTCGAATAAGCATTATTCAAACCGGAGTGAACGGGTGTTCAGAACTCTATTCAGGAACGCTTTTCAGATCAGCCTGTGATGAAACAGGTGACGCTTCAGTCCGGGCGAACAGGTATTACATACCATGCGTTGAGGAAGAGGTTTATGATACAGAAAAAATACCATTTCCCACCGAGCCGGTTCAGGTAGCAGGGGGTTACTACCCGGCAAAAGGAATTAAAAAAATACTTCTGGGTTCTCTTCACAGGGAGACCTGGCAGGCTCCGGTCGTGGTTCCCTATCTGAATCTTGACACAACCTTAGGTGGATTGTCCCCTTTTGCGCTCGGTGGTGGCAGACAGACAACAACCATCAAGTTCCTGGCCAATAATGGAAAAGAATATGCTTTTCGTTCAGTGGATAAAAATCTCGTAAACGCCCTCCCCAGGGAATTCAGGAATACATTTGTTGCATCGATAATCAAAGAGGTTACCGCCACCGAGTACCCCTATGGAGCCATTATTGCATCTTCGCTGCTGGATCAAACCGATATTCTTCATGCCAGACCAGAATTGTATGTTCTGCCCGATCATCCCGGTCTTGGGGCATTCCGGGCATCCTACGCGGGCCTTTTCGGAATGCTGGAGGACCGGCCCAAGGATCCGAAAGGTGAGATCGAGGGGTTTATGGGTGCCGATGATGTTACCAGAAGTGCCGGAT
>CAYRLP010000531.1:0-2854 GCA_964424935.1 uncultured Bacteroides sp. | reverse complement strand
TATACCTTGATCCACTTCCGAAATCATACAAATTCAGTACGATCCCGTAGAGGAATCCGAGATCCTCGTCATAGGCAATCGCCGGGACAGGTCCGAGGCTGAACCCGGTCTTGATATTGTCTTCAACAGGTTCCGGTGCTTCTTGCTGAGCAATCAGGGGAACACGCACCAGCATGATAGTGATCAGCAGCAGGAGCAGGTGTTTCATTGAGATCGTGGTTTTGAATTGATGGAATTAATATAATAATATTTTTTAATTTCGAAATGTCATGAAAAGTCCTCATTATCCTGCCAATCATCAACCGGTTGTATGAGATTACGCACGCACAGTACAATATACTTTGCCACGGGCATTGTTTTCATTGCGCTGGAATCCATCGGGGCCACCTGGCCCGGGATTATCGTAAAGGCTATGATCATACCCATGCTGATCTGGCTTTATGAAAGCCAGATTAAAGGGCAATGGAACCTGTTCCACCGGATGATCGTCATTGCCCTTTTCTTTTCCTGGGGCGGGGATGTGCTTCTCCAGCTTTCCCAGTTCAACGAGACGTTCTTCCTGATGGGTGTGGGAAGTTTTCTGGTGACCCAGCTGATCTACATGGTAAGTTTTTTTTCGACCCGCGGGCCCAATGTTGTATTCTTCAGGAAGGCCTACCTGATTGTGCCGGTGGCAGCTTACGGTGTCTTTATCCTGTGGTTGATCTACGAGGGGCTCGGGGACATGCTGATCCCCATTCTCGTGTATGCAGTGGTGATACTCACCATGCTGGTGGCCGCCCTGAACCGGGAGAAGAAAGTTACCAGGCAGAGCTATATCCTGGTGCTGTCAGGGGCCATCCTTTTCATCGTATCCGATTCGCTGATCATGATCGACCGGATCCGGTTCCCGTTCGAACTGGCCAGGATCGTGATCATGTCGACCTATATCACGGCCCAGTACCTGATCGCACTGGGCTGCATCAGGCAATTCATGCCAAAACCCAGGTGATCCATGAAAATCCTCAGATACATCCTTTACATACTCCTGATCCCCGTCGGCCTTCTGCTTTTCATCCTGGTGCTGGGTACCGCCACGGATTACCGGCCCGACCCTGAGATCATCCTGGCTGAGGATGCGGATGCGCCCTTGCTTGAGGACAGCATCTTCAACCTGATGATCTGGAACATCGGGTATTGCGGGCTGGGGGACAATATGGATTTTTTCTATGACGGGGGAAAGGGCGTCCGTAGCACCCGTGAGAGGGTCGGGGAAAACCTGGATGGTGTCCTGGGATATGTTGAGATGCTGAATTCGATCGACTTCTTCCTGTTCCAGGAGGTGGACCTGAATTCCCGGAGGAGTTACAGGACGGACCAGCTGGCGGCACTGGGGGGAATCCTCCCGGATTACCAAAGGGTGGCCGGGCTGAACTACAAAGTGCTTTTTGTACCCCTGCCCCCCCGCAATCCTTACGGGAAAGTGACATCCGGTATTGCCACCATGAGCAGGTACCAGTCCGTAGAATCCGTTCGCCGGGGTTTCCCGGGGAACTACAGCTGGCCCATGGGGCCCTTCATGCTCGACCGGTGCTTCCTGGTAAACCGTTATCCCGTGGCGAACGGAAAGGAACTCCTGGTCGTGAACACCCATAATTCGGCCTATGATGACGGGAGCCTGAGAAAGGCGCAGATGGAATATCTCCACAGCTTCCTGATGGAAGAATATGGCAGGGGCAACTACATCGTGGTAGGAGGGGACTGGAACCAGACACCTGCCGGTTTCCATCCAATGTTCGAAGGGAATGTATTCGATACGGTCCAGTTGGCATGGGTAGAGGAGGATTATCTTCCGGGCGACTGGACCTGGCTGTGCGACCCCGAGGTCCCGACCAACCGAAGGGTGGACATCCCGTATGATCCGGCCGTTACCAGGACAACCGTGATCGATTATTACCTGCTATCACCCAACATCGAGGCACTGGAAGTGAAGGGGGTGCAGCTTAATTTCCGGAATTCCGACCACAATCCCGTGCTGGCGAGCATACGGCTTAAGTAATTATTGGAACAAAACCAACCGTACACATGAGAGTACTCAAGATCTCCCTCCGGGTCCTGCTTATCCTGGTCATACTTGTCCTGGTCGCAGGCATTCTGCTTGTACGAAATATTTCTCACCGTGCCCTGCCTGACTACAATGCCGATGTTACCCTGGCCGGGCTGACCGGTAATGTGGAAGTATTCAGGGATTCTTTCGGAGTCCCGCATGTATATGCAGAGAATGACCTGGACCTCTACCGGGTGACCGGTTACCTGCAGGCCCAGGACAGGCTCTGGCAGATGGACCTGCTCCGCAGGGTCACAACCGGAAGGCTGTCAGAGATTTTCGGGAAAGACATGATCGGCGTCGACAAACTATTCAGGTCCCTGCGCATACCTGAGAAATCTTCCAGGATCATGGAGGGGACAGATCCGTATATGCTGGAATGCGTTGAAGCCTTTTCGGAAGGCGTCAACCAGTTTATCACCCGGCATCAGAACCGGCCTCCCTTCGAGTTTGCAGTCCTGGGATACGAACCTGAACCCTGGGAACCCATCTTTACCTTCAACCTGATCGGTTACATGGGATGGACGCTTTCCAGTGGATGGAATGAGGAAGCATTGCTGTACAAAATAGCCCGGGAAGTCGGCCGGGAAAAGATGGAGGAACTGATCCCGGACCTGGAACTGTTCGACCCGATATTCCCGGATTTCATGCTGGAACAGGATGTGATGCTCAGTGAGAATCTCATGGACGGTACATTCAGGGTCCGGGATCTGGGTCTGGAGGTTTTCCAGTGCAGCAACAACTGGGTTGTGGACGGCGCCCACAGTT
>CAYRLP010000530.1:0-2855 GCA_964424935.1 uncultured Bacteroides sp. | reverse complement strand
CCTGCTGGGTGACGGGACCCTTTGGATTGGCACGGTTGCAAGTGGATTGAATCGTTTTGATCCGGAAGAGGGTTCATTTACAGTATATTATAACGACGCTTCCAACCCGGGTTCCATCTCCTCAGACAATGTCTATTCGGTATTTACGGACCGGGGAGGTATTCTGTGGGTAGGAGCCGGAGGATTGAATATTTACAATCCTGGTCTGCTCCGCTTTGTTCCTCCGGGTTCCATCGGAGCTCTGAAGACACAGCTGGAGGGCCTGCCTGTGTATGCCATTTACGAGGACAGGAAGGGGGGCCTATGGGCAGGGACCAGTGCGGATGGGGCGGCAAGACTCGATCCGGAGCGTGGGGAGGTAACCTGGTACAAACATGAACGGGAAGCACCCAATTCCATAAGCAGCAACAGTGTGTCGGCCATTGCTGAAGACCCGGATGGGAGGATCTGGATCTCCACTAACGGAGGCGGTCTGAACAGGCTGGATCCCGCAACCGGACGCTGGACACACTTCAGGGAACGGGAGGATCTGGAGGAGACGACCGGTCTGGATCTGATCAGCGGGATCGTCGTGGACCCGGGGGGAGAGGTCTGGATCGCCACCTCAGATGAAGGCCTGATACACTATGATCCTCAAAGGGATCTTTACACCAGTTTCAGGAGCGATCCGGAGGATCCGGCTTCGCTTTCCGGGAACTATCTCCTGCGCATTTTCAGGGACAGCCGCGGAGATATCTGGCTGGGAACCTGGGGAGCCGGTCTGAACAGGTTTGACCGGGAAGAGGAACGCTTCATCCGGTACATGAACGATCCAACCAATCCACATTCTATTTCCGGCAATATCATCCACTCCATTTCCGAACAGCTTCTCGATACGGCACGAATTATCTGGGTGGGTACGGCCAGCGGAATGGCTTCCTTTGAACCGGACTATCCGGAGGCCGGATTTATAAGATCCCCGGTCAATTCGGAGCTTCCCAGCCGTTCCATTTACGGGATGCTGTTTGACCACAATGGAAAGCAATGGATCAGTACTAATGCTGGAATCACCATGTACAATCCGCTAGATCAGGACATCAAATATTATACTTACAGGGATGGTCTGCCCGGCAATGAGTTTAATGCCGGGGCTTTCCTGGAACTCATGGAGGGGATGATGGCCTTTGGCGGAATTGGGGGTCTGCTGGTGTTTCATCCCGATAGCGTGCATGAAAGCAGCTATGATCCTCCGGTAGTCCTGACTTCGTTTTCCGTGTTGAATGAACAACTATACGATGGACTTTCCTTAAATGTCATGGACCGGATCCTGCTTTCATACAAACAGAACTTTTTCTCCTTTGAATTTGCTTCCATGGACTTCTCTGACCCGGGAAAGAACAGGTTCATGTACCGGCTGGAGGGAATCGATGAGGATTGGATCCATGCCGGTGAACGGAATTTTGCCAGTTATACAAAGATTGATCCGGGCCACTATCTGTTCCGCGTCAGAGGGACCAACAGCGATGGACGCTGGAGTAACCAGGAGGTGGGCATCCTTGTGGAAATTACTCCGCCTTTGTGGCAGCGGTGGTGGTTCAGAGGAGCAATCATCCTGATAGCGCTGATGACCTTCTACGGCCTTCACCTGTACCGCATCCGAAGGGTCAGGGAGATAGAACGGCTTCGGACGCGCATTGCCAGCGATCTGCACGACGACATTGGTTCGGCACTGACACGGATCAGTGTGCACTCCCAGCAGATCCTGTCACGGACGGATCCGGAACGTATGGTTCAGTCGACCCGGAAGATTAATGAATTGAGCAGGGATACCATATCCACCATGAGCGATATTGTCTGGTCCATTGATGCCCGGAACGATACCCTTGCCGATTTCCTGGGACGAATGCAGGACCTGACCCATACCATGCTCTCAGAACGCGATATTCAGGTGCTTTTCACACAGAAGGGAATGGACCGTGGGAAACCCATGCGGGTGGAAGTGCGGCAGAACCTGTACTATATTTTCAAGGAGGCGATCCATAACATTGCCAGGCATTCAGATGCCAACCGGGTGGAAATACTCATTGATAACAGCGAGTCGGTATTCCGGATGGAGATATCGGACAACGGGACGGGTTTCGATCCTGAATCCGTAAAAGGGGGGAACGGTCTGAAGAATATGAAGATGAGGGCAACCAGAATCGGTGCCACTCTGGAGATCATACCTGCCGGTGGCTGTGTGATAAGGTTGAAGATGAAGGGACTGTAACCATAATATCACATACATATGGTATTTACCGTAAACATAAATATAAATAAACTTCAGCCATGATTAGCGTAGCCATTGTCGAAGATGATGAGGTGATCCGGGAAGGGGTCCAGGAATATCTGGACAATCAGGAAAACATGATATGCATCCTGGCAAAATCGTCCGTTGAACGGTTTCTGGCTGTTCTGAATGAGGAGAATCTGCCAGATGTGATCCTGATGGATATCGGTCTGCCCGGTATGTCCGGTATCAGCGGCATGAAACTGATCACTGAAAAATATCCGGACATCAGCATCATCATGTTCACGGTGTATGTAGATTCCCATAAGATCTTTGATTCACTTTGTGCAGGGGCATCCGGATACTTGCTGAAGAACACATCTTTCCCGGAGATGAAACAGGCTATCGAAATCATATACGCCGGAGGGTCCATGATGTCACCCCCCATAGCTCGCAAAGTGATGGAGCATTTCCGCACCGGGCGGAAGAACCAGGTACAGTCTCCGCTTACGCAGAAGGAGAAGGAAATCGTGCAGGGGCTGGTAGATGGATTAAGCTACAAAATGATCGCCGACACGGCCTCCATTTCCATCGAGACGGTCAGGAG
>CAYRLP010000529.1:0-2857 GCA_964424935.1 uncultured Bacteroides sp. | reverse complement strand
AACCGGTAGGATTGCCTCCCAGGTGCAGCTTTCCGATCACCGCAGTCTTATAACCAGCCTGCTGAAGCACTTTGGTAAAGGTGAGCTGGCTGAAATCGAATTTGGATCCCATGGTATTATCGATAAATCCGTTTTTATGGCTGTATTTCCCGGACAGGATGGTGGCCCGCGACGGACCGCAGATCGAGTTGGTAACCATGCAGCGGTTAAACCGCATCCCCTGCTGCGCGATCCGGTCTATGTTGGGCGTGGGGGCGAGATCGGCCAGTGGTCCCCCGTAAGCGCTGATGGCCTGGTAGGCGTGGTCGTCGCTAAATATAAAGACGATGTTCGGCCTTTGACTGGACCGGTATTCGTCCCTTGTGTTGCATCCGGTAAATACAGCTGCGAAAGAAAGCAAAACCAGGAATACGATGGGTAAGCTCTTTGATCTCATGACAGTACGTTTGTTCTTTAGGTTCAGATAGGATTGTGCTTCGAATATACTCAATAAATGAACCACACCCAAGCTGTCCGGCCAGATTGGTTCGGGGATGGAATCCAACATGATAGCTCCATATACAGCATACCGGTGTTGAGGAACAGGGAATCGCTGTGAACAATCTGCCGCTTCATTTGTAGAATAGGTTCGTATTCTCTGCTTGTTTCCGATTAGGACATTTTATTTATGGAGACCCTGACGTCACGTATCGATACAACGTCTGATTCCTTTCTTGACCTTCAGAAAGTCAACAGGGAGCTGGCGGACACATTAAGGGCAAAGCTCAAAGGGGTGGCATCCGGAGGTCCGGCCGCCGCACGGGAGAAATATCTGTCCCGGGGAAAGTTGCTGGTACGCGACCGTATCAACCTGTTGCTGGATCCCAACACGCCTTTCATCGAACTTAGTCCCCTGGCGGCTTATGAGCAGTACGATAACCAGTTCCCTTCTGCCGGCATTGTGACCGGGATCGGGACGATCCATCAGAAGGAGGTGGTTGTGATCGCCAATGATGCCACGGTGAAGGGGGGAACCTATGTCAAGGAAACCATCAAAAAGCATCTGAGAGCGCAGGAAATCGCGCTTCAGAACCAGCTGCCCTGTATCTACCTGGTCGATTCGGGAGGGGTTTTCCTCCCGGAACAGTCCGAGTTATTTGCCGACAGGGATGATTTCGGAAGTATCTTTTAAAACCAGGCGCAGCTTTCGGCCCGGGGAATCCCCCAGGTGGCCGTGGTAATGGGGTCCTGCACGGCCGGGGGAGCCTACGTGCCGGCCATGAGCGATGAAACCATCATCGTGAAGGATCAGGGCACCATTTTCCTTGGAGGACCTCCCCTGGTGAAGGCTGCCACCGGTGAGGAGGTCAGTGCGGAGGAGCTGGGAGGGGGAACGGTCCATGCAACGGTGTCTGGGGTGGCCGATCACCTGGCTGAGAATGACCAGGATGCCCTCCAAAAATGCAGGGATATCTTTGAGACCATCCAGGTACCCGAGCGGCAGGAACTGGATCTATTACCTTCCAGGGAACCCCTCTATGACGTGGAGGAGATCTACGGGCTGATCCCGCACTCCGTGCGTGAACCCTTTGATGTGCGGGAGCTGATTGCCCGGCTGGTGGACGGGAGCGAGTTTTCGGAATTCAAAAAGGAATACGGGACCACATTGGTGACCGGGTTTGCACGGATCATGGGGTTCCCGGTGGGGATTATCGGGAACAACGGGATCCTTTTCTCCGAGTCGGCACTGAAAGGCACCCATTTCATAGAGCTTTGTGATCACCGGGGACTGCCAATTATATTTCTGCAGAATATCGCCGGCTTCATGGTGGGGAAAGAATATGAACACGGCGGGATAGCCAAGGACGGGGCCAAAATGGTACACGCCGTGGCCCATAGCCGGGTACCCCGTATCACCATTATTTTTGGGGGCTCCTTTGGTGCCGGTAACTATGCCATGTCCGGGCGGGCCTTCGATCCCAACCTGCTCTTCATGTGGCCCAATTCGAAAATATCAGTGATGGGCGGAGAGCAGGCTGCCAGGGTGCTCTCCTCGGTGAAAAAGGAGCAGATGGAGGCTGCCGGCAAGCCGATTACGAAAAAGGAGATGGAGAATATAGAAAGGCCCATCCGTGAAAAATATGAACGGGAAGGTTCGGCCTATTTCAGCACCTCAAGGCTCTGGGACGACGGGATCATCGATCCGGCGGATACGCGGCGGATCCTGGCCCTTTCCATTTCCATTTCGCTGAACCGGAGATTCGGACCCCGCCGTGCGGGTGTGTACCGAATGTAAAATGTGTGGCAAATCAGACACGAACAGAGGAAATTATTGGATAGACTGGAAACTATAATCGTAGACAAAAAGGAGGGAGTGGCCATCGTAACCCTGAACAGGCCCGAGGTCCGTAACGCCATGAACCTGAAGATGATCCGTGAACTGAGCGGGGTCCTGGAGGAGCTGAACGCAGACACCTCCATCCGGCTGATCCGGTTCAACTCCAAGGGTGACCATTTCTGTGCAGGCGCGGACCTGCAATGGATGCAGGCGGGACAGGCACTCACAGAGGATCAGCTTAAGGGGGAGAGCCGGGAGCTAGCAGGACTCTTCCGGAATATACGGGAGTCCTCCGCGGTGACCATTTGCTCCGTAAGGGGGCAGGTCCCAGGTGGAGCCATCGGGCTCCTGGCGGCCTCTGATTTTGTGGTGGCAGAAGATTCAGTGGTCCTCAGGTTCCCGGAGCTGAAGCTGGGACTAATCCCGGCCACCGTTGCCCCCTATGTGCTGCGGAAAGCAGGATACGGACGGACTTCGGATTGGATGATGACAGGCAGGCCCGTTCCAGCCAGCGAGGCAAAGGAAGCAGGGCTTATACAA
>CAYRLP010000528.1:0-2862 GCA_964424935.1 uncultured Bacteroides sp. | reverse complement strand
CACATGGTCTGCCTCTAATATGACGGAAAGGATATGCATGCGAACTGATACCACATGCGAGGTCATCAATCAACGATATCAGAAGGAGCTTGAAATGTGGAGGTCAACAGGATGGTAATGATAAATTAAAACATAGAAAAATGAAAAACTTATTCGGTATTCTGTTATTGATTCTGACATTAAATTCCAACGCACAGTTCCGCCCTCAGGGACCCAGTGAATGGGATGCGGACTGGGTTGCTGTTCCCGGGGCCGGTGAAAATACTTCGGGAATCTATCTGTTCCGCAAAACGATCAGTCTGGAATCGGCCCCTGCAAAATACGAGATGCGCGTTTCCGCTGATAACAGATATAAACTGTATGTGAATGAAACGCTGGTCTCCCTGGGACCCGCACTGGGAGATATCCAGCACTGGAACTATGAAACCGTTGACCTGGCTCCTTATTTGAAGACAGGGGAGAATATTGTTGCTGCCAAGGTGTGGAACGAGGGGGACCTGAAGGCTGTGTCCCAGTTCTCATACAGGACAGGATTCCTTCTGCAGGGCACAGATGAGGAGACGAAGGCGTTGAACACCGATACAACATGGAAATGCATCCAGGATCTCAGTTTCACACCCCTCAGGCAGAGGGTCCGTGGTTATTATGCTGCGGGAGCCGGAGAGAAAATTGACATGCATTACCAGGTGAAGGGCTGGGAGAAACTCTCCTTCGATGACACTGCCTGGGAGCAGGCTAAACCTGTTTTCGAAAGGAACGCAAGAGGGTTGCGGGCCAGGGGCGGCTGGACCCTGGTGCCTTCTATCATTCCTCCGGTGGAGTTAAAATATCAAAGATTAGCTTTGTTGAGAAAGGCAGAGGGGGTTACGGCGCCCTCCTCTTTCCCGGCAGAAAAAACCGCCGTTCAAATACCGGCAAATACCACTGCCAGGCTCCTGCTCGATCAGGGCTTTTATACCAATGCTTATCCCACATTAATCTTCAGCGGCGGAAAGAACAGCACAATCGTCCTCACTTACGCGGAAGGCTTGTATGATGAAAATGGTGCGAAAAACAACCGTAATGAAATCGAAAGGAAGACCATCATGGGAAGGCAGGATACCATTATTTCCGATGGAACAGCACTTCAGAACTTCACTACCCTGGACTGGCGGACCTACCGGTATATTGAACTTAGTGTGGAGACGGCAGAGTCTCCGCTGGTCATTGATGACTTCTACGGGACCTTTACCGGGTATCCGTTCGAGTTCAATGCGAACATAGAATCGGGTATCGCAGAAATTGACAAAATAATGGAAATCGGATGGCGAACAGCAAGATCCTGTGCGGTGGAGACCTACATGGACTGTCCCTATTATGAAAGATTGCAGTATATCGGGGATGCCCGCATCCAGCTTTTTGTATCCTATTATAACAGCGGAGATGACCGGCTGGCAAAGAATGCGCTGAACCTGATGGATTATTCCAGGCAAAAGGACGGGTATACCCTGAGCCGCTACCCGGATAACCTGGGCCAGGTCATCCCCACCTATTCTCTCTGGTATATCAGCATGTTATATGACTACATGATGAACGGTTCCGATCCCGGTTTTCTTGATGATAAATTTTTAGGAGCCAGACAGATACTGAATTATTTCATAAGTTACGTGGATAAGGATGGTTCTCTTAAGAATGTTCCGGGCTGGAACTTCACTGACTGGGTGCCGCAATGGGGCAGGGGAACTGGACCAATCGGAGAGGACGGCAGCTCGGCTGTGATGGACCTGCAGTTGTTGCATGCACTACAGTCTGCAGTGAAACTTGAAGAATTCGCGGGGAGCAAGGATTTTGCAGTATTATATACGAACCTTGCCAAGGAGCTGGAAAAGACCATCCAGAACAAATATTGGGATAGTTCACGTAAACTGTATGCAGACACGCCGGAGATGGATAAATTCTCACAGCATACCAACTCGCTGGCTATCCTCGCTGGCCTGGTGGATGGACAGGAAGCGAAACAGATAGGACAATCGATGCTGGCTGATACCTCCCTGGCACCAGCATCCATCTACTTCAAGTACTACCTTCACCTGGCGTTGAATGAGGCTGGAATGGGTGACGATTACCTGAGCTGGCTCGGTATCTGGCGAAAAAATATTGAGCTTGGCCTGACCACCTGGGGCGAAGATTCCAACGTGGAGAGGACGCGATCCGATTGCCATGCCTGGGGGGCCAGTCCGAACATTGAATTCCTCAGAATCCTGCTGGGCATCGAAAGTGCTGCCCCCATGTTCGAAAAAGTGAAAATCGAACCGCATCTTGGAACCATTGAAAAGATCAACGGGGAAATGCCACATCCTGCTGGTAAAATTTCTGTAAATTATGATCATTCTGGAAGAACTCTGAAGGCAGAGATCATCCTGCCTGAAAACATCACGGGCACATTCATCTGGGATGGGCAGGAGCGTGAATTGAAGGGAGGCTCCAACAGCATCGAACTCTGACTTTACTGATGATAACGATAGTAAAATCCAGCTGGATGTAAATGAAGGCTTGCTTCTCTTCCTTGAATACCCTACATTATGTATAGAGAAGCAGATCCTTTTACTTTGACATTATAAGTAATCAACCCTGAAACTCAATTACTATAAATATATAAAACCAAGTCAGTATGAATACACGTTCTCAATCAGGAAAAAGACATAGCATTTTGCTGCTGTTGATCGCTACGATCCTCCTTGCTTTTCCGGGATGCAACCAGCGTTCCACTCGAGGAGCGAAGGAACTGGAAGCCAATTTTACGAATCCGCCTGAAAGTGCGAAACCCAGGGTGTGGTGGCACTGGATGAACGGGAATGTTACCAAGGACGGGATCCAGAAGGA
>CAYRLP010000527.1:0-2864 GCA_964424935.1 uncultured Bacteroides sp. | reverse complement strand
CAATATGGCTGGTGATCTCATTCTGCATTTTCATGGCTTCCAGGATGAGAATGGGTTCTCCCTCTTTGACCTCGCCACCCTCTTCAACCAGAATGTCCACTATTTTCCCGGGCATGGGAGCTTCAATGGAGATGGCCGACGAGGCATCGGCCTGTTGTTCCAGGTATCTTTTTCGTTTCAGGGAGACGGGGGTCTCCACGGAGAAAGAGTGCCAGACCCCGTTGACCATGATGGTATACCGGTTTTGCTTTTTCTCGATTACATCCAGCATGTATTTTTTATTTTTCCAGACGATATAGGAGAAACCTTTGGGATCTTCATGCAGTTTGATCTCCACCTCTTTTCCCTGGTATTTGATCTTTTTTTCCAGTGGGTTCCTGAACTCGTAGGCTTTGTTGGTGGAGCTCAGGGCTATTAACTTGGTCGATTGTTTCTTCTTTGGAGCACGTGCCATATCGAGATTCAGATTTATCGTAACCGTTTTTTCAATACCCAGGGTGCAATCGCCTTGCCATTTTCCGTATGAAGAGGTTTTTCCTCATTCTCATGGATCTCCCTTGCGTAGTCGTACGTGGCAAAAAAAGCGGCCAGCAGGGCATCATCGGGTTCATTCTGGAAATGTATTCTCAGCTCCTTGCTGAGAAATGAGGTATTGAAGTTCCCTTTACGGAAGTTGCTGTTTTGAAGGACAGCCCTGCAGAATGCCAGCGTGGTTTTGGTCCCTTTGATCCAGAATTTCCGGATAGCCTGACTGGATAGCTGCAGAACTTTCTCCCGGGTTTCCGCATGCACGATCAGCTTGGCAATCATGGAATCGTAGTAGGGAGTGATTACCGATCCGTCCCTGACCCCGGTATCCACCCGAATGTGCTCGTCTTTGGGCCAGGATATTTTCTCAATGGTTCCGAGACTGGGAGAAAAACCCGATTGAACATCTTCTGCATTAATTCGCCACTCAATGGCCCATCCTTTCATTTTGATATCCTTCTGGGTGAACGGCAGCTTCTCACCTTCCGCAATCCGGATCATCTGTTCGATCAGGTCGATGCCGGTAACCATCTCAGTGACGGGGTGTTCCACCTGAATACGGGTGTTCATTTCCATGAACGAAAAGCTGTTATCGCTGTCCAGCAGGAACTCCACAGTTCCTGCCGAATAGTAGTTTACAGCCTTTGCGATCCGTATGGCTGCTTCCCCCATTTTTTTCCTAAGAGCCGGGGTTAAAGCCGGGGAGGGTGATTCTTCCAGCAATTTCTGATGTTTTCGCTGCACGGAACATTCCCGTTCCCCCAGGTGCACCACGTTCCCATGTTGATCCGCCAGGATCTGGAACTCGATGTGACGGGGTTCCCTCACAAAACGCTCCAGGAACACATCGGGATTATTAAAGGCTTTTCCCGCTTCGTTGGTGGCCAGGTTGAACATCCGTTCGATATCTTTTTCTCTCTCCACAACCCGCATGCCACGGCCTCCTCCCCCTGCAGCTGCCTTCAGGATCACCGGGTACCCGATTTTATTTGCAATCTTCCGGGCGTCTTCAGCATTGTTTATAGCTCCGGGGCTGCCTCCAAGCAGAGGAACACCGTGTGCCTTGGCCAGATCCTTAGCGATGGTCTTATTTCCCATGCGATAGATGGCATCATGGGAAGGTCCGATGAAAATGATACCCTCCTCTTCACATCTTCGTGCAAAATCGGGATTTTCTGCAAGGAAACCATATCCGGGATGGATGGCGTCCACCTTGCGTTTCTTGGCGCTTTTAATTATTCGTTCAATATCCAGGAATTCAGGGATGGCCTCTTCAAAATTTCCAGAGAAGTCAATGATCTCATCCGCCTCCTCCAGGTACCAGGCATTCGGTTCTTTGGCAGTTTTTATCACATAGGTCCGAATGCCCATTTTTCGGGCGGTTTGAATGATTCGGATGGTGATCTCGCCCCGGTTGGCGATAAGTATGCTCTTAATTTTCATAGATGAAATTTAAAGAGGAATGTTACCATGTTTTCTGGCAGGAATATCCACATGTTTTGTTTCAAGCGCCTCAAAGGCACGAATCAGCTTTAATCTGGTTTCAGCCGGATCAATCACCTCATCTATGAATCCACGCTCGTCCGCAATGTAGGGATTGGCAATTTCATTGCGGTACTTTGCGGTAAGCTCTTTTTTCATAGCTACGGGATCCTCGGCCGCCTCCAACTCTTTCCGGTAAAGGATGGCAACTGCCCCTTCGGGTCCCATCACAGCAATTTCGGCAGTGGGCCAGGCAAAATTGAAGTCCCCCCCCAGATTCTTACTGTTCATCACACAGTAGGCACCTCCATAAGATTTTCTGAGGATGACCGTAACCCGGGGAACCGTGGCGTCGGCAAAGGCATAAAGCATTTTTGCACCGTGACGGATGATTCCGTTGTGTTCCTGGTCAAGTCCAGGTAAAAACCCGGGTACATCTTCAAGAACAAGGAGGGGAATATTGAATGAATCACAGAACCTGATAAAGCGGGCCCCTTTGGTGGAGGAATTGATGTCCAGGGTCCCTGCAAGTACTTTGGGCTGGTTTGCCACGATACCAATAACCTTTCCATCAAGCCTGGCAAATCCGATGACGACGTTCTGGGCATAGTATTCGGAAATCTCGTAAAAGGAGCGTTTGTCCACAATCAGGGAGATGGCATCTTTGACATCATAGGGTTTGTTGGGATCATCCGGCACGATATCCCTGAGCCTCTCATCCACGTCATCCGTATCATCCTCCGATAACTCCATTTCCGGAGAATTCTCCATGTTGTTCGACGGCAGGTAGGCAAGCATCTGGCGTACCCCCATCAGGGTGTTTTCCTCATCCGGGAAAACCATATGTGCCACCC
>CAYRLP010000526.1:0-2874 GCA_964424935.1 uncultured Bacteroides sp. | reverse complement strand
TCCGGTAATATTTCTGTCTTCAAAAATACACCCACGACATCTCTGTTAGATTCCCTGCAGGGGTGACAAAGTTAAACAAATTTGCTTAATACTTCCACTGGGTTGTTTCAATCAAATGCAGGATGTCCTCCCTGAGGAAGTCAATGACAGGATTCAGAGAATCCCGGTTGGGGCGACTGTTAAAATAGAGCGATCCCCGAAGGAAGTGATCGGTACTGTCCGTGACAAAAAACTGGACTGCCGAGGCCACATCCCCCTTGAGGTCGTAAATCATACCAAAGCGCCGCTGATCCAGCTCTATGAAGGGGGTTTCCTCAATCCCCTGGGCCTTCACAGTGTGCTTGTAAACCAGCTCCCGGCAATCGGTGATCAGGGCATTCAGCTGATCGTCCACCGGCTTGTAGCTGAGGTGTATGGTCCCGTTGAGACTGGGGATTTCCACATTGATCCATCCCGGTTCGCTCCGGGGCCCGCTGTCGATGTCCACCCGGGCATAGACGGGGATCTCAAACTGGTAGAACTCCTGGTCGCTGTAGAGCCGGTAGGCCTTCTCAGGAAAGGAAACTTTCAGGTACCCCATGGGCTTCGGGGTATAGCCCTGCTTGCAGGAAGCCAGAAACAGGAAGATCAATCCCGCACCCAGTGCGAGGAAGCCGGCACGCCTGCCTGTCCGAATGAGTCCGCTCCTCAGGCGGGTCCGCTCTCCCGAATATCCCTTTGCTGCCTTCATGCCCGCTTCTGTTCCGGATTTTTCAGAAATACCTTGACCTGTTTGATCCTCCGCTGGTCCATGGCCAGGACGGTGAATTCCACTCCCTTGCACTGGATCACATCTTTCATGCGCGGGAATCCGCCCTTGAGCTCAAGGAGCAGTCCCGCCACCGTTTCCGAATCTCCTTTCACCTCGTCGAACAACTCCGGGTCCAGTTCGGTGACCTTGTAAAAATCGTTCAGGAAGGTCTTCCCGTCGAAGATATAGGTCCGCTGATCGATCTGTTGAAAGAATTCCTCCGCCTCGTCCGATTCATCGGTGATCTCGCCCACCACCTCTTCCAGGATATCCTCCATGGTCACGATTCCTTCGGTGCCTCCGTATTCATCGACCGCAATGGCCATATGGATCTTACGCTCCTGGAACTCTTTCAGCAGGTCATTGATTTTTTTGGATTCGGGGACAAAGAAGGGTTCACGGATCAGTTTCTGCCACTTGAATTTGCCTTTCTCGTTGATGTGGGGCAACAGATCCTTTACGTAAAGGATCCCTTTCAGGTGGTCGAAATTCTCTTCATACACCGGGATCCGCGAGTATCCGGACTCGATAACCACATTGAACAGGCTGTCGAGGTCGGTCTCAATATCAACGGCCACCACATCCGTCCGGGGTTTCATGATCTCTGCGACCTCCAGGTTGCTGAAACGGACAATCCCTTCCAGCATCTCCTTCTCATTTTCCACCACATCCGTTGTCAGGTCCAGGGCTTCCGAAAGATCGTCCATTGAGATGTTCTGCCCCTTTTTGGCCAGCCTCCGGTTGACCAGTCCCGTCGACCGGACCAGGATGAAGATCAGTGGCTGGAACGCTTTATCGAGGAGTGTCAGGGGAACGGCCATGCGCCTGGCAAAGCTGGGGGCGTTCCGGTTGGCATACACCTTGGGCATGATCTCCCCGAAGAGCAGTAACATGAAAGTGATCAGGATCACTTTGATCAGGAATCCCAGCAGCGGGGAATGAGAAAAATTAAAGAGGGACCCGGTCACAAAGGAGGCAATAATAACAATGCCGATATTGATGAAATTATTGCTAATCAGAATATTCGCCAGGAGCCTTTCGGGTTTTTCCAGCAGGCGGAGCACCAGGTTCGTTTTCCGCGAGGGATTCTCTTTCAGGTTATGGAGATGGCCGGGGCCCAGGCTGAAGTAGGCCACTTCCGAGCCTGAAATCATGGCCGAACAGAACAGCAGCACAACAATCACCACCAGCCCGATCACGACTCCCGAAGTGATCGGCATCAGTACATTCTGCTGCAAAACGATTAGAAACGCCGGTTCCAAACCTGGATTCAATGCTTAGTTAATGATCAGAACGGTAGGTCATCAGGACCCTCTTCCTCCGGGTTAAAAGGATCGTCCGGAGCGGGTCCATCCTGTTCAGGGGTACGGTTCCGGACCGGGGCCTGGTTCTGAGCAGATGCCTGGTCCTGCGTGGATGATTGGGTCTGGGCAGGCTGTAAGTCTTCTCCCTCATCGGGTCTTCTGCCCAGCAACTGCATCTGGTCCCCTACGATCTCCGTTATGTATTTCTTATTTCCGTCGGCATCATCATAGGAGCGGGTTTTGATGCGTCCTTCAATATAGATCTGTGTCCCTTTCTTCACGTATTTTTCTGCCACCTGCGCCAGTCCCCTCCAAAGCACAATATTATGCCATTCGGTGGTGGAGACACGTTCCCCGGCCCGGTTTTTATAGGTCTCACTGGTAGCCATGGGAAATTTCGTAATGGCCGTGGACTCATCCAGGTACCTGGTTTCGGGGTCTTTCCCCACATTTCCAACAAGTATTACTTTATTAACAGACATAGGACGTGTTTGATTTCGGTTTCAAAGATACTAATTTTTGACTGATTCAAGGTATCGGTGGATAAGTCTTGGCATGGCGTAGCGGTCCAGCTCTGCCCGGGGAACGGACTGCCAGTTTCGGGGCAGGGGACGGGGCAGCACCTCCAGGTCCACCTGAAGGAAGCGTGCATGGATCGTCTGATGGCTGAGCTGGTGTCGGACCGGGTCCGACAGCTCCCCGATATCCAGGGATCCGTAGGAGGGAGCGGGTTCCTGCAGCACCTGCGGCAGCATATGATGCACAATCTCCTCCTCGGAC
>CAYRLP010000525.1:0-2878 GCA_964424935.1 uncultured Bacteroides sp. | reverse complement strand
GTTCAAATGTGAAGGGTGCCGCCTGTGTGAACGGATTTGTCCGGCCGAAGCCATCCAATCGGAGAAGAGCACCAACAACAACTGGTACATCTCTGAAACACGTGCGGGAATCATGATCCATGCCCGGATGGGACCGGGAGAAGAGAACAGCGGCAAACTGGTATCACAGGTCCGGACGAAAGCCAGGGAAATTGCCAGGGAACGGGATGCGAAGATCCTTCTGACCGATGGTCCCCCGGGCACCGGCTGTGCCGCCATCTCCTCGATCACGGGGACAGATGCCGTTTTGCTGGTCATCGAATCGTCCATGAGCAGCCTGCACGATGCGGAACGAATGGTGGAACTGGTCGAAAAATTTCAGATCCCCCTGTACGCTGTCATGAACAAATGCGACATTCATCCGGGTGTTTCTTCTGAGATTGAAGATTTTCTGGAACGAAAATCCATTCCATTGCTGGACAGGATTCCGTTTGATGAGACGGTGGTCTTGGCCATGATTGCCGGCAGATCGTTACCGGAATTTGCCCCTGAATCACATCTTACCGGGATCTTCCATAGCATCTGGGAACAACTGGTTCTTATTTGATTTCACGAGGAAAGGAATACTTGAAGATATCTTATATATTTACAATCACAAATCCGTAGTATCACACATAAAATACAGGAACATGAAAAGTACAATGAAACTACAATTGGTATTTGTTACGCTTCTTACGGTCACAACACTTTTCAGTTGTAACCAGGGCAGATTCGGCGGGGTGACCCTCTATACCGTACGGAACGAAATGGGATCCGATCCAGCAGGGACCCTGCAGCAGGTCGCCGATGCAGGTTACAAATACATTGAGGCAGCCAGTTTCCAGGAAGGGAAATACTATGGCCTGACCCCTGAGGAATTCAAAAAGGATGTGGAAGCCCTTAGCATGACACCCTTAAGTACCCACCAGGGGAGTGCCACCCTGGATAACATAGACGAAGAGATTGCTGCAGCCAAGGCTGCAGGGTTTAAGTACTTTGTGATCCCAGTTCCCCCCATGGGATATTTCGAATACGATATGGAAACCCAGTCCCTTTCAATGAGTGAGGACCTGGAGACCATCGCTGACATCCTGACCACCATGGGAGAGAAATGTAAAGCGGCCGGTCTGCAACTGCTTTATCACAACCACAATTTTGAATTTGAGAAGAACAGCAATGGCATCGTTCCTTACGATTATTTCCTGGAGAATCTGGACCCGGAATTCGTGAATTTCCAGATAGATCTCTACTGGACGGTCAAGGCCGGAGCAGATCCTGTGGCTTATTTCGAAAAATACCCCGGACGGTTCAAGATTTGGCATGTGAAGGACATGGACGATCAGGGACGCTTTGCTCCTGTGGGTACCGGCACGATTGATTTTGCCAGGATCCTGAAATATAAGAAAGTATCCGGTATGCAGTACTACGTCGTGGAGCAGGATCAGACTTTCGACGGCATGGAACCCCTTGAAGCCATCCGGATCAGTCATGAGGGATTAAAAGAGTTTGGCTTCAAATAAACCAATGACCCGGGCATGATATGATAAAGTTCCCCGTTGCCCTGCAGTGGGGAACTTTTTTTGATATTTTTCCAACAATCCTCCCCCGCCCTTCCTGTGAATTTGCTTTATCATTATTTAACTTACACTCAAAACTGAGAAAGATGAAAATATTAGTCATAGGAGCAAGCGGTATGCTTGCAGGACCGGTTATCCGGAAACTGGATGAAGCGGGTTTCGAATTGAGACTCTTCTCCCGTTCAATGAATCCTTCCATGTTTGTAAATGAATATGAAATGGTTCAGGGTGACCTGTTCCAGCCGGCTGACCTGGAAAAGGCGGTTCAGGGCTGCGATGCCATACACATCACGATTTCCAGCAGTGATGATGTGAAAGCTACCGAGAACATTTTGAACGTGGCAAAAAACAACGGGATAAAGCGGATCAGTTTGATATCCGGCTGCACGGTCGCTGAAGAGAACAGGTGGTTCAGCTTTATTGATCAGAAATTCAGGACCGAGCAACTGATCCAGCAAAGCGGGATAACATATTACATATTCAGACCTACCTGGTTTTTCGAGTCACTCGGCATGCTGGTCCGAAACGGAAAGGCGACCATCCTGGGAAAACAAACAGAACAGTATCACTGGGTGGCTGCGGACGATCTTGGAAAGATGGTTGCCAATGCTTATCAGCAGGAAGGCACCAGGAACGGGATCTACTATGTCTATGGTCCCGAACAGTACACCATGAAAGAGATCCTGGAGATGTACTGCATTGAACTCCATCCAGAGATTGAAAAAGTCTCGGAAGCACCGATCCCGATGCTTAAACTCATCGCCTTTCTGACCGGTAACAAACAGTTGAAGTATGCCGCATCCCTGTTTTCTTACTTTGAAAAGGTGAAGGAACCGGTAATTCTGGATGAAGATCTGGGTAAACTTGGTAAAGCGGAGACAGATTTTGCTACCTGGATCATAGCAAAAAAGGAGCAATCATGAAACCGGGCTACACTTCTGAGCCCTTAACATTCAACCGAAAGATGGTAGCTGCCTCGGCTTCGGTAACGGCCAGAAAGAATACCATCCACTCCATGGCAAAAGTTGATATTACCGAGCCCCGACGGAGGCTGAAGGCACATCTTGAAAAGACCGGGGAGAAGCTTTCCCTGACTGCCTATATCGTCTATTGCCTGGCCCAGGTGATCCGGGAACATCCGCATCTCAATTCCTTCAAACGCCGGAACAGGCTCATCACCCTGGAAGAAGTTACGGTCAGCGTACTAGTCGAACGGGAGTTTGACGGGGAGAACGTTCCGGAACCCGTCAGCATCAAAGCCGCACAGAACCTGACCTATCTGC
>CAYRLP010000524.1:1215-2879 GCA_964424935.1 uncultured Bacteroides sp. | reverse complement strand
AATCCCGCGTAAGGGCAATATTGTATTTGGACCCCAGGTAGTTATTTACGATATTGATCTGGGCCTTGTTGTATACAATATTATCAATGATAAGTTCTGAAATGTTGCCATTGAAATAATGATCGTAACCTCCGTCTGAACCGTCATGGAAAACGCTTCCGTTGTTCATCCCTCCCAGCCCGATCTCACCCGGATGGTTAAAAAGGCGGCCTGCCCCGGGAAGGATGCTGATGGTATCCCCGTTCAGCCAGCCTGAAACATCCCCAGCTGCTCCCTCGAAGTTGAACTGCAACATTGCAAAATACGGGGTATTGGATGAAAGCGGTGAAGTTACCGATGTGAAGCTCCAGGGTGTGGTGGCACCTCCGTCGTCATTGTTCTCGTTCCATCCCGAAATATACAGGAGTCCCCCGTCAAGATAGATGTTCAGTCCCCTGACCGTTCCACCTTCCTCGTACAGCACCTGCCGGGTGGTGATATCTGTGCCTGTGCGGAATGCAACAATGATGGTCCTTTTATCATATGGTCCGCCGGTATTCAGGTCAGGATGGTTGGCAATACCCAGATATTCGGAGAACCCGTAATCGAAACGTACCACCGGTCTGCCATTCCAGTTATCGGCACCGTTATTCAGGTAGGTCGGCCTGGCCACCCCTGTCTGGGTGGCATCATGGCTGTTTCCTGACTGGTCTTCCCATGTTGAAACCGGATCTCCGTCCGAGAGTCCCGGGGCATATGTCGAAGCCAGCCAGACCTTGGTCTGGGTGGAAAAATTACCCACTCCCCCCGGACCCTCATATCCAAGGCCGTCGTCATCCAGTATACTGTAGAAAATGGATGAATTGCCGCCAAGGCCGGCATTCACCGGACCAGAAAGCGTTACTACAACTGTTTCGGTCAACTCTTCAGTGGCGTCATCGGTCACCGAGAACTGTACTGTCCCGGTGGTTGATCCGGCCGGGATGGTCAGGGTCCCGGCAGTGAAAGTGTAATCGACACCTGAGGTGGCGGAACCTCCCGTTACATCATAATCCACCTCCACATCCTTGCCCGAAGCACCGGACAGTTCAACTTCCAGGTCCACCGTCTGGAAGCTCTCGGCCCCGCTTGAGGTGGTTGTTGAGAATTGGACGGTCGGTGCAGGATCATTGTCCTGAATGGTATCATAGAAAATTGTGTTCGTGCCAAGATTTATGTTCAACGAGCCGGTTCCCACCAGTTCGATGTTCAGGCTCTCGTTATACTCGTCCATACTGTCATCTGTGATGGTCAGGGAAATATACCCGATGGTATCCCCCGGAGCTATGATCAGCGTATCGGGCGGAAGTGAATAATCCACACCTCCTCCTGTAGCATCCCCACCGGTGACGGCGTATGCGATCTTGGAATCTTCAGAAGGATTCTGGTTACTCAGGAGGACCTTGATCAGGATCGGGCTTACGCTTTCGTCATGCGTTGAATCCGATTCTGCAAAATCAACCGTCCTGGGATTGTCATTGTCGTTGATCGTATGGGTGTGCACGGTATCCTGGCCGATAAAACCATGGGAAGGATTCGACAGGGTCAAAATGATGGTCTCGTCGGTCTCGACAATGGCATCATTGACAATGATGATACTGATACTACCACTGGTGCTGCCTGCAGGTATGGTTACGAACCCGTCA
>CAYRLP010000524.1:0-1205 GCA_964424935.1 uncultured Bacteroides sp. | reverse complement strand
CGAGGGTGTAATCGACCCCTCCTCCGGTAGCGCTTCCCCCGCTGACGGTATAATCAATTGTGTAATCCCCGGCCAGCTTATAATTCAGGGCCAGATCCACATTGACAGGTGTGACTTCTTCCCCATCATTCGAACTGGCAGAGGTGAAATCCGCTTCATACCTGACGATGGCGAGGCCGATGAATTGCCCGTCGCTCAAGGCTAGGTTGGAAACCGTGTATTCTCCTCCGGAAAGTGTCATCGGGTACAACGTTGAACCGACGGCAAAATTTCCGTCGGCATCCACCATGAGCATATAACCTGTAAAACCGGCTGTTCTGGCAGGGAGCAGGCTAGTGTCGATGGCTGCGGTGAGGGCACCCACATCACCGGTCATATCGATCCTCCATTCCCGCCCGATCCTGAGAAGGTTGGAACCGGGAACTTCCGAGGCCGTCCATGCTCCGTAGGACTGGTTGTCATGACCGAACATCAGATACTCACCGTCATCCAGATCATCTGCGTTGCTGAATTTCAGGATCCCTGAAGACTGGGCCGCCGTATGGATATTGCCTGCGTTTTCCTGGCCGGTCCCCGCAAGGTCGTGTCCGTGGCTTCCGTCATAGGCAAAATAATCATTGGCGACCGGGAGATTGTACTTGGAGGACAGGTAATTTTCCACAATGATCCGCTGGGCTTCATTGAGATAGGAATTGTATACAATCACTTCGGCCATGTCCCCTTCGAAGTACCTTGTCGATGAGAAGGCCGTGCTTGTCCCCAGTCCCGCACCCAGGTAATAAAAATCATCTGCTGTGGACGGTAAATTTGCAGATCCGGAGCTGGATACCTGTCCCAGGCTAACACCATCGATGAAACCCTCATACTGACCGTACTGGTAACCCGAACCATTCCGGATCATCCCGATCTTCCAGTCATCCTGTGTAAACCCGTCGTCGAAGATCCTGTTCCCGTTGTTGAACCTAACCGCATGTGCGTACTCAAGTCCGTAGTGGCGGATGGTACCCCCGGTTCCCGGTGATTGGCCTATGAATAGACCGGTGTTGTCCTGGTCGGCTGTGGTGGTGTTTTTGGCCACAATAATTACGGTAGAGGGGCCTGAACCGGAAATCCCCAGTGTAACATTCGCACCCAGGTAATCCCCGTTGGTTCCCCCATTATCATCAAAACGGACGACGGGCAGGTTGTTCAACTCACCGGTAACC
>CAYRLP010000523.1:0-2883 GCA_964424935.1 uncultured Bacteroides sp. | reverse complement strand
GTGCAATATGGGGGATGACGGATCCTTCTCTGACAAGCACAACGATGGGGATCTCCCCGGCCTCCATATGATGCCATCCTCCCTTGTAAGCAATGCCGGTCTGGTAATCGATCCAGTTCCCTTCGGGCAGATAGACATCACGTGATGTTACGGACTCCAGCAACGGGGCGACCAGCATCTGGGAACCCAGGAGATATTCATCATCGATCAACCAGCTTCCCGGGTCATCGGGGAATTCCACAAACAGTGCCCGGAACATGGGCCATCCTTCACTGCTGCACTCCCTGGCCTGGGCGTAGATGTAGGGCATGAGTTTGTAACGCATCTCATCGGCCATCCGGAATGCGTTCATGAAATCTTCCCCGTATTCCCAGGGTTCGGTGGGCGGGGCACCGTGACTGCGCACATGGGAAGAAAGCATGCCGAATGGAGTCCAGCGCCTGTAGATATCTTCGGGTGCACTCTGTACAAATCCGCCCACATCATGGCTCCAGAAGGAGAAACCACAAACCCCAAGGGAAAGACCTCCTCTCAGGGTAGCCGCCATTGCATTGTTGGTATTGGCAGCATCTCCCCCCCAGTGCAGGGGGTAGCGCTGGCTTCCCGTCCAGGCACTGCGTGCCCAGATGATGTTCTCCCCATTTACCTCCCGTGTGATGTCAGCCACGGCTTTGTTGTAGCGGAGGGGATACAGGTTGTGTTCGAAGAATCCTGTCCGTCCCGAGGCATAGATCCCGTTCAGCGGAGCGGCTTCGCCGAAATCCACTTTGATGGCCCCCACACCCAGTTCAAGCAGGGATTTTATCTTGTCCTGGTACCAGGTAACCGTGGCAGGATTGGAAAAGTCCAGTACAGCATCCTCATAGGGCAGGTTGCCGCTGGGACTTTTTACATAGAGATCATTATCAATGATCTCCTGGAACAGACTGTTTTTGGGTACAAAATAGGGTAATTGCCACAAACAGGTTTTTATTCCCTTCTGATCCAGTTCCCTGATCATCTGGCCCGCATCGCTGAATCGTGAAGGAGAAAACTTATAGTCACTACGCCAGTCGATTTCGAACCATCCCGTATCAAAATGCAGCACATCGGCCGGGATCTGGTGTACCCGCAGATTATCGGCAACTGCCAGGCCTTCTTCCTGCGAAAAATAGGTAATCCTGCTCATCCAGAAGCCAAAGGACCAGAGGGGTGGCATACTTGCCCGGCCTGTAAGAGCCGTATATTCCTGAAGGATCTCCTTGGGCGTACCCATGAACACGAAAAGGTCAAGTGTTTCATCCCCGATCATCATGGCATTGGCTTCGCTGTAGTACTTTCCGAAATCGATGCTGATGGGAGTGGTGGTATGCATGAAGATACCGTATCCACGGCTGCTCATGTAAAAGGGTATGGGTTTGTACATGGCTTCGTTCTGCACGCCGTTGGCATCATCTGCATATAGTACCACCTTCTGTCCCCGTTTATTGAAGGATGTAAAGGATTCTCCACATCCAAAGATCTTCTCACCTGGCGAAAGGTGGAATGTAGCAGAAAAACTCCGTGAGTAGTCGCTCGATCGCCGAACGAAAGAAAAAGGCAGTACCGGAGTATAGGTAACCCCGGACACGTCCCGGAAATGAAGGGTTGAGGTGAGCAGCTTTCCATTCTTATCGTATACCCGGACATGCCAGGGCATGGTTTCGACGACCACTTTACCGTATGCGGAACTGCACTGGTATCCCTCCGGGGTTTTTTCAAAGGTCCAGGAATCATCCTGCGGGGCTTTTCCATCAACCAGCATCAGTGAGGGACTGTTGTCCTGAACCTCAAATCCTGAGTTCGCCCTGATCCGGATGGTACGCGGTGTTATAAATTCAATGGAAAAATCCAGATGGGGCGAGGCTTCGTATTCATAGATAGGGAACTCGTTCGCACTTACGGGAGTTAGAACTCCCATCATATTGTTGAAAGCCTGCCGGGTACTGTATTCATAACGTCTGTATGCGATCTTTCCTTTGCCGCTTGATGGATCGAAAGAAGCCAGGCTATCGGCAAGGTAGTAGGTATTTTGAAAATCCTTAAAATCAGGACTGATATCGATAGGTTCATTCAGGATCCCAAAATCCTGTAACTGGGCATGAAGGGACATTGAACCCAAAAAGAATGATAGACTGAAAACAAAGAACAGCTGGGGGATGAAACGGGTTTTCATAGTAATAGACTTATGATTAGTTATTTAATAATGTCAGTCCGGTCGCCCGGTGAATGAGACTGTAAATCTCATCTAAATTAATGCAAGTCCGGAACATTCCGATAGATTGAGTGCTTTTATTATCCACAACATCACATGAATAAAAGGAGATAATGTGTTGATCATCAGATATATCTAAGATGAAGCATCTGTGGCGGATGTGCAGTAAGGTGCTGCTTCGATTGTTGCCGTTCCAGAGAATCAATAATTGTATTGGACTGCAATTCTTCGTAATTTTCTGTTTCTGTAGCATTCTCATTAGGAAATAAAATTTATCTGGGAGTGTCGTGGCGAAGCCGTGGAATACTATAAAAATTAAGCAGATTATAACATATGCAATCAACTATAACTGACAAATGAGATTTACTGAATACCTGGCATTTATTTTATTAGCCGCCATAACAATTTCCTGTACTTCTAAACAGGATAGGAAAGGTGATTTTAAGGAGTGGGCAAAAACACCACCTATGGGCTGGAACAGCTGGGACTGTTATGGTCCCACAGTTCAGGAGCATGAGATAAAAGCGAATACAGATTACATGGCTGAATATTTGAAAAATTATGGATGGGAATACATTGTGGTAGATATCAGATGGTTTGTTGAGAACACCAAGCGGCATGGATATAACCAGGTTGATCCACGCTATGTC
>CAYRLP010000522.1:0-2895 GCA_964424935.1 uncultured Bacteroides sp. | reverse complement strand
GACTGAAATACAATCTGCTTTGTGCCATCGACAGTAAGCAGAACAGGCGATCCGTAAGCGGGACCTTCTCCATCTGTTTTCCATTTGACGGAACCCGTTGCCAGGTCAAATGCAACAAAGGCACCCTTATCCGGCCCCCCAAG
Source organism: uncultured Bacteroides sp. (assembly GCA_964424935.1). Taxonomy (GTDB): domain Bacteria; phylum Bacteroidota; class Bacteroidia; order Bacteroidales. The sequence goes on along the minus strand of CAYRLP010000522.1, from coordinate 2,752 downwards.
ATGTGTGAAACATATTCCATCGCTGATCAAAGGCGACATGCCCGTGTTAAAACGGGGGACCTGGTTTTTATAATCTTCATTTCTCCAGAGCAGCTTGCCATCAGAAGCATTAAAGCAGGCCACATCTCCCCAGACACCCAGTGTAACAACCTTCCCGTCCGAAAAGGCTACAGAACTTCTGGGACCCGGATGTGAAGCGGCGGGACCCGTGATCGCCGCCGAAGGATACCCTGTTGATTGCCAGATAGGTTTGCCGTTGGAGGCATCCAGGCACTGAAGGATTTCATTACCCCCCTGCTTGGTGAATACATACAGTCTGTTGTTAACAAGAGCGGGAGTAGCATCCCCTGATCCCACGGAGACCTTCCAAGTCTGGGTAAGCTGGGCTGGCCATACCTGCGGTGCATTGAATCCAGTCACCCTGCCGTCTCGGTTTGAACCCCTCCATTGGGGCCAGTCCTGTGCCTGACAGGTTATTACTGCAACCAACAATGTGAATAGTGTTAATGCCAGGTTCTTAATCCATGATTTCATTTCGGTAAATTTTTAGATTATAACATAATTCTCTTTTACAGTCTTATACTGGTCAATCAAATATAGCTCACAGCAACAAGCATGTCAAGTTGCATACCTTCAGGGAGCCACCGCACAGAGATGAAAACAGTTCAATATTCAGGAAAGACTTTCAGAGTACTTTTCAGGTTTTCTGCCTTTCCCTGTATTTGGATGGTGTAACACCAAAGACCGATTTGAAACACTTCCTGAAATACTTGATATCACTGAATCCGGTCATATATGCTATTTCACTGACATTATAACCGTTCGAAACCAGCAGCCGGGCTGCTATTTTTATCCTCATCTGCCTGATAAACTGAACAGGAGGCATCCCGGAAAGGGTTTTGATCTTGTGGTAAAGGAGCGTCTTTCCCACTCCGGAAAATTCAGCCATTTTTTCCACGCCGAAATCGGGTTCGTGGTAATGGGTTTCGATGATCCGGATCATCTCCCTGATAAATTCTTCATCACGACTGGTGATCCTGATCTCATCCGGACTGAACTTCTGTTCGAAGATCAGTTTCTGGTTCAGCAGTTTTCTCTGGCGAAGCAGGTTCCTGATAACGGTTTTCAGGTAAAACGGATTGAAAGGTTTCAGGATATAGGCTTCCGCTCCCGATTCGATCCCTTCGATCTGGTTGTCCATGGAAGATCTTGCGGTGAGCATGATTACAGGTATATGACTGGTGTTGAAATCGTTCTTGATCCTTTTGGTCATATCCAATCCATCCATTCCTGACATCATCAGATCAGTGATAATCAGATCAGGGACTGTCCTAGAGATCTTTTTCAGACCATCCATACCATCGACAGCTTCTTCAATTTCAAATTCAGATGATAGAAGATTCCGGATATACTGCCGGATGTCATAATGGTCCTCAACCAGCAACAACATTGGCTTCTTTCCATCTGTAACTACTTCTGCAATGTCTTTGTAATCCGGTCCCCTTTCCTGTAAAGGGACCAGTTCACCGGGTTCATGTTCCACCGTATGACTGACAATACTTCCTTCCCTGATGCATTCCGGTGGATAGGATTCCTTCCGGGCAGGGACCTGTATAACGAATTTGCTACCCTCTCCCATCCTGCTGTCCACCTGCAGTCTTCCTCCATGAGCCTTTACGATCTCATTGCTGAACGCCAGTCCGATTCCGGTTCCGGTAAGGGTCATTTTTTCCGTGGCCAGAGTAGTGTATCGCTGGAACATCAAGGAAAGTTTCTCCTCAGGTATGCCGACTCCTTCATCTCTCACAGTGATCTCAAACTGATTCCCTCCGGCTATGTATGATACACCCACCTCAATTCCCCTGTCCGCCGGTGTGAACTTGAATGCATTGGAGAGGATATTAAAGAGGACCGTATCCATTTTATCGGGATCGAACCATACCATGGATCCGGGCAGCTCCACAGGGTACCTGAATCGTATCTTCTTCTGCAGTGCCAGGTAATCGAAGTTGTGACACACATCCAGGATAAATTGTTCCAGGTTCACCTGCTGTACATTCAGCCGCATTTTCCTGTTCTGGATCTTCCGGAAATCCAGCAACTGGTTTACCAGCCGGAGGATCCGTTTGGAATTCCTCTGGATGATCTCCAGGGGTTCCAGCACGGTTGTCGGCAGGTTCCTGTGCCTTCGGATATCTTCCACAGGACCCAGTATCAGCGTCAGAGGTGTCCGTATTTCATGTGAAATATTGGTAAAGAACTGCAGTTTGATTTCATTGATCCTTTTTTCAACCATCAGGTCATTCCGCAACCGGTAGTAATTCATAAACAACCTTCTGGAGATTTCAAATACAACAATGAAAATGATCACGTAAAAGACTTTAGCCACCGTTGTCTTCCACCAGGGAGGCCTGATTACGATGGAGAGCGACCTGGGGATCTCATTCCAGGTGTCATCCCAGTTGGATCCCTTAACCTGGAAGGTATAACTACCCGGCGGAACCTTGGTAAAGGTTGCCCTGTGCTCCGGGCCGGGAGAGGTCCAGTCATCATCATAGTTCTCCAGCCTGTATTCATACCTGTTTTTCCGTGGATCAAAATAGCTCAGGGCGGCAAATTCCAGGCTGAAACTGGATTGATCGTGCCTCAATATGATCTTGTCCAGGAAATTGATGTGATGACCTATGGGGCTTTCAGGCTCCTTGAAGTCCACCAGGGTATTGGAAATATAGAGATTAGTAAAGACTACAGG
>CAYRLP010000521.1:0-2899 GCA_964424935.1 uncultured Bacteroides sp. | reverse complement strand
AAGTGGGGGGACACCGGAGGAAATAGTTAGGAACTACCGTGACTGGAGGGTGGTGAATTACAGGATTAGTTTGTCTCCGGATGGGAAAGACCTGGCTTTTTCTTCCGTGGAGGATATGCAACAGCATATATATACGTTGTCAAAAGGAGGGGATCAGCCCGTATTGCTTTCTGAAAGGCAGGCTAGGGAACCTGTTTATTCCCCAGACGGATCTATGATTGCATTTGTGGAGGATAAGAACATGGGCAGTGAAGAAGGAGATCTGGGTTTATGGGTGGTGCCTGCCGGAGGTGGAACCGCAAACCGTTTGGCTGAAGCAGGAATGGCGTCCAGTCCGGTCTGGTCTCCGGATGGAAAGATGATCGCATTCCTGGATTATACCCGGGAAAATGAAATCAACATTGTCCCTGTATCGGAAGACGGCAAACCTGCAGGAAAGGTAACCACCATTGATGCTCCTGATGGCATAGGAGGAATCCGGCTACTGGCCGGTTGGACCCCGGATCAGAAAATAGGAGCACTGATGGTCACCAAACAAGAAGGCAGTCTATTTACGCTTCCTTCCTCGGGTGGTGTTGCAGCTATGATCCTTCATGATCATCCTGCCCTTCAACCACGATGGTCAAGAGATGGTACACGTATCTACTATGTTACAGAACCTGAAGAAGGAGAGAACAGGGGATATCGGCGATTCCTGGCATCGGTTACTGTAACCGGTGGTCAGGAAGTTACGGTACCAATACATCACCCGAATGGTGATACCATCAGGCATTTAGCATATCAAAGCGGAAACCGGATCTCCCCGGACGGAAAATGGATGGTCTCCTCCTGCGTGGCATCTGAAGATGTGAATGTGTATGATATCAACTATCCCACCTGCAGGATCTGGAAACTGGCCACTGATGGAACAGAGGCCATTCCCATAACCCATCATGATGGACCTTTTCTCGACGCAAGTCCCACCTGGTCACCCGATGGGGAAAAAGTAGCTTTCATCAGGTATGAACTGTTGGAAAATAGCATGGATATTCACGGGGATGCCAGCATAGTCATGGTGGATGCAGATGGAAATAATCCGGAAACACTGACATCCCTGAAGGATCATTATATAAACTCTCTGAACTGGTCTCCCGATGGCAGGACACTTGCCTATATGACCAATCAAAAGGTTCCTCCTCAGAGCCAAAACCTCAATCTGCTGGATGTGGAATCGCATGAAATTCGAATAGCCGGACAGGTACCTCATGCACATGTCAACATTGAACTGGCCTGGTCACCCGACAGCAAAAGAATCGCATATGATAATGAAGAAGAAGGCTGTATAAATATTATAAACCTTGAAGACGGAGCTCTTTCAACTGTTGAAACCGGACTGATGGGCGTGGATATATATCATCTGGACTGGTCACCGGATGGTAAAAAATTCGTTTTTTTGGGGATTCAGGGCGGAGAGCGTGAATTCTGGTTTCTGGAAGATTTCGTTGCTGGATTGAAATAGAAAATCAACTTCAAAAGATCAAAGGGGTACAACGATCTGGCAGTGTACCCCTTTTTATTATTCGTTTACCTTAAACTGAGATAGTATTATTGAGATGTGAATTTATCGATTACTTCTTCAAAATCGGCTTCCCATAGGGTACTCTCTGGGCGGACTTTCTCAATTTTTTCATAACAATAACAGATCCATTTACCGTCCGGAGAGTAGTGGATATCATACCTGAAATCATAATCACCTGTAGCCAGTTCGGTTATTTCACCCCCGTTAACGGGTACTTTACATAAATGATACTTATTCTCTGAATTAACTTCTTCCATACCATCAATCAGGAAATAATTACCGTCTGGCGACCAGCTCCAGTTGCCAATATCATCGAACCGGTTTGAAATTAATTCCGGAATTCCCTGCATTTTATCAGTAACGATATTGAATAAGACTAATGTATCTCTCGAATACATAATCACAGATTCGCTGTCTGGCGACCACCCACCTGGATATATACGGCATTCTTCAAATGTTTTTATCGGATCACCTCCCTCTGATGGTATAATCCTGGATTCAAGGTTCCAATCCGGGTTTTCAACGAAGGCCCAATAGCTGATCATCCGATTGTCGGGTGACCACCCTACCCATTTTTTTACCTCAGGTGAGCTTGTTATTTGTTTGAGGCTTCCATCTTCCAGATTATAGATCCAGATATCTACATTATCTATGAAAGCTAACCTTTTCCCATCATGCGAAATGGACATCCTGGTGTTATAGGCTCCCGTGCATTTCCAGTTCTCAAAAATCCTGGTTGGAGGACCGGTTACTTTGGCTTCTTCAATTGAAATGGGTACCACATAGAGGTCTTCACTGTCATTTTGGGTGGCAACCTTAAAAAATAGATTCTTCTGATCTGGTGACAAATAGGTTGAACTGGGTTCTCCGGGTAATTCCATGTCCATGTCCAACACATACGAATTACCACCTGTGATCGGCACAATTCGGATAACATTTTTACCGTCTTCCACATTGAGGGGTTCTTCACTGTCAATAATGATCATTTTACTGTTTTTTGACCACTGGGCACCATAAGCAGGAAGATGGGCCACAGGTTCATAAGGGGGCCCTCCTGTTGCGGAGGTAATTTTCATTCCCCATATAGACTGATAGGAGGGTCTGTAAAAAAATAACTTTTTGCCGTCAGGCGATAAGGATAAGTAGGTGCCTGCTTTTACGGGCGGAGTTAATTCAAATTCAAATTTATCTGACAACCTTAAGAAGTTTAGGGAATGTGGCCATCCATATACACTCTGATCACTATAGATCCAATTTCCGTCTGGAGTCCAATTAGGCTGGGTATGTCCATCATTAAGCAATTTCATTGCAGCACCACCTTCCGTTGGACATGTCCATAGA
>CAYRLP010000520.1:2634-2905 GCA_964424935.1 uncultured Bacteroides sp. | reverse complement strand
CCAGTGGGCCGGAAAAGAAGCGCTGCCCGGTATTCATGAACGCCATCCGGACCTGGAGCTGTGGCAGACCGAACAGGAATGCGGGGACGGAAAGAATGACTGGAGGGGAGCTATGTACTCCTGGGATCTGATGAAACTTTACCTGAATCATGGCGTTTCGGTCTACGAATACTGGAACACCTCCCTGTTGCAGGGGGGGATCAGCCGGTGGGGCTGGGCCCAGAACTCACTGGTAGTCGTGGACGAGGTTCCCGGGGAATATGCCTACACC
>CAYRLP010000520.1:0-2624 GCA_964424935.1 uncultured Bacteroides sp. | reverse complement strand
GTATTATATGATGAAACATGCCAGTCATTTTGTGCTTCCAGGTGCGAAAAAACTGGAAACGAAAGGTTATGCGGATGCACTCGCTTTCCAGAATACGGATTATTCCATCGTTGTGATCCTTGCCAATCAGACGGACGAGGACATGAAGATTAAAATCAGGATCGGGGATCATATTCTGACCCCGACCCTGGAGGCAAACTCCATGAACACCATTAAATTCACAGCCTAGCGTAAATTCACAATCTGGGTTAATTTCTCAGTCTGACGCTAATCGAGAATCCCGGCCCGGGGCCTTTTCCCTGTGTGAACCCATTGCCGCAGGATATCGAATGCCCTGCCGGTTTCTTCATTGGTGAAGTTGCAGTGCCCCTGCCCTTTGGTGTACAGGACCACCAGGTTGTTCTTTTTGCCATGCTGCTGGGCCAGGTTATCGATGGGGGCCACGGCATAGGTAGGGGTGATCAACTGGTCATAAATGGTGTGGACCAGGAGGGTCGGAATCACCAGGTTCCCGGTCCGGTCATATTTTTTAAAGATATCAGCTGCATCTGGGTCGGCACCCAAACGTTCCACCTTTTGGTTCACTGCCCAGTCGTCGTCAAACCCGGTGTATACGGTATTGGTATTATCGAAGGGATTCGCGCCCGCCAGGCCGGAGATATCCCGGATCACGACGTCATTGAACATAATCACGAAGCCTAGATCTGCGGGCTTCAGGTCGTACCTTCGGGCCATCATGGCGGCGGTCAGGGTATCCCCGGCGATGGCCTCCTCGATCTTCTCCAGTGAAACTGGCTCCGTGAGGCCCGCTGTAACATCTTTCAGAGGAGGCAACACTCCCGGGTAAAACACCGCAAACACGGTATTCATATCAAAAGCCAGCTTGGTTTGCAGGTAAGGTCTGCCTGCAAGCGGGCAAAAAGGCAGGGCTCCCTGGTAATGCTGACCCAGATTCTCCACGGTGGCCACGGTAATCCCGCCTCCCATGGAATGGCCTGTGATAAAGCAGGTGTCAGGTTTCCCGTAAGTTTCGAAAAAATAGTTCCGGAGCGATTCCGTATCGTCCACCCCTTCCACCAGTGCCCAGCCTGTCTTCCGGTAAGCCGACCGGGCCACAGCAAATCCTCTTTCCAGGAAGGGTTGCATCACCTGATCGGCCCTCGAATTATGGAACATTAGTGGGGTGTTGTTTACCTGGGGTGGCATATACCCGTGGGCATACATCACCAGGTTGTGGTTCCAGTTTTCCGGGATGATGATCCGGTACATGGCCCCGTCAATCCGCCCGGTATCAATTACAGGGGACTGGCTCTGAACCTGCGTTCCCAGGAGGAGTCCAACCAGGAGAAGGCTGGCAAAGGAAATTACTGATTTCATGGTTTCATTTTTTGAAGGGGTTTAAGTATATGATAAAGATAATAAGCAATGGACAAGGGTGCGGGCAACATCATATGATTGTTTGAATTTTGTAAGCAAACGTTTGAAATGTATTATTATAGGGGTAATTTACGTCGTTAATTTGTAATGTGTAATTATAACAGTTTCCCTCAATGCAGAATTTTTTTAATAAAAGAGTGATCCTGGGTTTACTTGTTTCAGCACTCGTTCTGACCATCAAAGCGCAGGATGCTGATACATCGGATCGTGTATACCATTTCAACGGGAACGTGAGTGTAACCAATAATGGATTTTCATTTATCCCCCTGTTTTCGCTGGGCAAGCCTGCAGCTATTGTAACTCTGTCGGTAGGAGGCGATCGATTCAGCTTTGATCCACAGTTCAGATTCGATCTGGATGGACTCAAACCATGGACCTTAATTTTTATTTGGAGGTATAAAGTAATCGAGAAAGAGAAATTTCAAATGAAGGTGGGTATACACCTGCCAACCTATTCATTCAGGGAAGTGAGCAGCCAGATAGACGGGGAGGCCCAGGTAAGGCTGGTCCCTTTCCGCGTTATGGCTGTTGAATTGTTGCCAACCTATACTGTTTCCAGGCATGTTAGTCTGGGGGCGTATTACATACATGGCTTCGCTCTAGAAGAATTTGACCCGACCAAACATATCGATTACCTTTCCCTGCGGGCTCATTTTACCCAGCTACATTTTGCGAAACAGTTTTATCTGAGCTGGAACCCGGAGGTCTACTATTTGAATTTGTATGGACCGGGAGGGTTTTATGCTGCCCAGTCCCTTTCTTTGGGACATCAAAAGATCCCTGTCTCTCTTTCAACAACCATGAACATTAAACTCGTCTCAGATATCGAAACGAAGGATTTTGACTGGAACATCAGCCTGGTCTATACCTTTGGCGGCCAGTTTACTAAGAATTAGAAGCCTTGAATAATAAACGATCTTAAATCATTACAAATGAAAGACGCAGAATCCTTAGAGGAGTTTTATAGGCGAAAATTCGATGCCATCCCGGAGAACTACCGAAAGGAGATTGGGCATTTCAATCTTTTCCGCCTGGAACCATACGTAGAAGGGCAACCCACAAAGATTCCCTACCAGCGAAGGGATTTTTATAAGATCATGCTGGTTAAGGGCAACAGCAAGGTTCACTATGCGGACCGGGTCATGGAGGTGAAAAAACAGGCCCTTTCCTTTTCAAATCCCCAGATC
>CAYRLP010000519.1:0-2921 GCA_964424935.1 uncultured Bacteroides sp. | reverse complement strand
TCCCTGATTAATGCACTTGTGGGAGAAGAACGGAACATTGTTACTCCCCTGTCAGGCACGACGCGCGATTCGATCCATACCCGGTACAACAAGTACAATCACGATTTCTTTCTGGTGGACACGGCCGGACTGCGGAAGAAGGGGAAGGTAAAGGAAGATCTGGAATTCTATTCGGTGATGCGGTCAATCCGGGCCATCGAGCATGCGGATGTCTGTATGCTGTTACTGGATGCCACCATCGGGATCGAAGCGCAGGATGTAAATATCTTCCACCTGATAGAGCGGAACCGGAAAGGAGTGGTGATCCTGGTAAATAAATGGGATCTGGTTGAAAAGGAGACCCAGACCATGAAGCAGTTCGAAGCGGCCATTCGGAAACGCCTGGAACCCTTTGTGGATGTGCCCATCCTGTTCACATCCGCCCTGACCAAACAACGTATACACCGGGCGCTGGAGCTGGCCATCGAAGTCTACAACAACCGGAAGGCAAAGATTCCCACCTCGGCCCTGAATGAAGTGATGCAGAAAGCCATAGAAGAGAACCATCCCCCTGCCGTAAAAGGGAAATTCATCCGGATCAAGTATGTGACCCAGCTGCCTACGCATGCGCCGGCTTTCGCCTTTTACTGCAACCTGCCCCAGTACATCCGGGAACCCTACAAAAGATACCTGGAAAACCAGATCCGGAAGCATTTTAATTTTACAGGTGTGCCTATCCGGATCTTCATGCGTAAAAAATAGGCAGGATTTTTGTAGTATTGTAAACAAATGAAAAGATTTGCATCCATCCTGTTCACCGCCGTGCTTCTTCTGGCCTCATGCAACGACATCAATCCGGTCTACCCGGATGAGCCGGTCGTGGATTTTCGGAGCTTCGGCCTGTTTATTGTCACGGATGCACTGGGCAACAGCACCCTGGTTGGAGTGCTCAGCTTCGACTTTACAGACGGGGACGGAAACATCGGGCTCCACCCCCTGGTCGATACCACCGATCTGAGTCTGCCCGATTCGGTCAAATACAACTTCTTCCTCCAGCTTTACGACCTGCAGGGTTATGAATATGTAAAGGTACCCGAGCAGGACGGAGGCGTGCTTAAATACCGGATCCCCTACCTGGACAAGCAACCCCTGAGCGGCACTCTGGATCTGGAGATTTCTTATCCCGTCATCACGTACGACACCATCTTCTATACTTTTTATATTTACGACAGGGATTATAACCGAAGCAACACTGATTCTACCGATGTCATTGTACTGAGCGGTATTGATCTGGAGAATCTCTGATCAGATCCGGATCTAATCAGATCCGGATTCCCATAAACAATACATCATCCACCTGTTCCAGATCCTCTTTCCAGAGGAAGAAGTTACTCTTGATGTAATTGTACTGTTCATCCATGGGTTTGTCATGGATATCCCTGAGCAGGTTCTTGAGTCGGACCATCTTGAACTTCCTTCCCAGGGGTCCGCCAAATTGATCTGGATAGCCGTCGGAAAACATATAGATGATATCTCCCTTGCTCAGCGTGAACACCTGATCGATAAAGTCCTTGTCAACCCGGTTGGCATCCAGCTGGCCCCCGATGGAACTCCGGCTCCCCTTCACATAGATCTGCTCTCCGCTGGAATAAATAATTACCGGTCGCATGGCGGAACTGATGGTGACCTTGTAGTTTCGCATATCCACCTCTGCCACAATAATATCCATGCCATCGTTCGAACCGCTGGTTTCCACATTCTGGTTCAGGGCCTCCCGGACCTCCTTATCCAGGGTGGTCAGTACCTGCGAGGGTCTTGTGACCCCCGTTCGCAGGCAGATATCCTTAATCAACGTGGTGCCGATCATGGACATGAACGCCCCGGGTACCCCATGACCCGTGGAGTCGGCGCAAACCACCATAAACCGGTACTCATCCACCTGCTCGTACCAGTAGAAGTCCCCGGAAACAATATCACGCGGCTGATAAAACACGAAACTCCCCGTAAAGGCATCGTGCAGCTTTTTTATGGGAGGCAGGATACTGGCCTGGATTCTTTGCGCATAGTTCAGGGAATCGGTAATATCCCGGTTCTTTATTTCAATTTCTTCTTTCTGCTGAACCACCTCACGGGTCCGCTCATCCAGTTGACGCTGAAGGTATTCCTGGATGGCTTTCTGATTACGCTCCCGTATCTTGAATACTGCAAAGATCACAGAAAGTACCAGGAGCACCAGACTTACGATAAACCACCATGCCTTCCAGATGGGGATCTTTACCGAGATATCCAGTTTCAGCGGTTCCACGGAACAGTTTCCGTTCCCGTCGCATGCCTTCAGCATGAAGGTATAGTCGCCATCTTCCACGCGCCCGTAAAAAGCATAGGGCAGGTTGGAAATCTGGGACCATTCCGAGTCATAATGATCCAGCTTGTACTGATAGGTCACCTGTTCCGGATTGCTGAAATTGATCCCTACAAAATCGATCCGGATCCTGTATTTGCCATATTTGAGGTGGATCGGTTCATCAGGGTCGTAGGCCACCCCGGAAATATCAATGGATTTGATGCTTAAGCGGGGAGCCATGGTATCCTCCCGGGCCTGATAGGCATCATACTGAATCACCCCACCCGTGGAGCCAATCAGCATCTGTCCCCCGACAGTCAGGTCCACCGCATTCTCGTTCACGTCCGAAACAAAGCCCGATTCCCATCCGTACACGCGAACCGTTTTCCGCCTGGGATTTATGACGCTTATTCCCATCCGGTGCCCTGCCCAGATGTTTCCCCTGGGATCGGCCGCGATTGCATAGGTAAAGTCCGATTTCAACCCGCGGGTGGTCCCGAAATAGATAAGGGTGTCGTTGTTCATATCAAATTGAAACACGCCCCGGTCGCTCCCGGCCCAGATGACCCCGTCTTCGCTTTCCACAAGGGTTTTGAAT
>CAYRLP010000518.1:0-2925 GCA_964424935.1 uncultured Bacteroides sp. | reverse complement strand
CGTCGAAGCGGCATAGGCCGTCACCGGTCCCGATCCATAAAAAGCCCTGTTTGTCCTGGTTGATGGTATAGGTGAATTTGTTGAACATCCCCTCATCCAGTCCGTATCTGGTAAACTGGTACGTCTGAGTCAACCCGGCAAGGGGAAACAGGAAAAGAAGAAACAGAAGCGGTAAACGTTTCACATACACTAAATTAATTCATATCAGTCGATAGGTACAAATTCCACTTCACCTTTGTATTTTGGTACCCCTCCAATGGGAATGGTATAGAAGGGCAATGTTTCGCCGAACTGATTTCGCACATTAACCACCACATTGTTGTGTCTCACCAGTTGCTTCGCTTTTATAAAGCGGAAGTCCATGGAAGTTTTGATCTCTTCATCCTCCACCCGCAGTTCATCGTATGCCCAGTTGTCCTCCCCGGAGGTCAGTACATCCCGGCCCTGTCTGGCTACCGAGATCACCACAATGCTTCCGTCCTCGTCCCAGTCAAAATTAGAGATCCTCACCGAGACCGTTCCATCCTCCACATAAGGATAGATATGGGATACCTGCTCCACGTCGTCGTGCATCCGGAACGAATACTCGTAGGCGAAGGCATTGGCATCCTCTATAGGGCGGTTCTGTGAGTCACTGGTGCTAAGAAAGTACCGGTACATGTTGCCGTCGTCGCCATTCATCCCTTCACAGATTACCTTGAATATATAGCTTTCATACTCATCGGCGTACTCGCCCTGGGTCGGGTTGAACGGCCCGAAGGTGAACCACTGGTTGTCGTACCTGGGATTTTCCCCAAAAATCCTGGTGGCCAGCAGGGTACCGCTTTTATAGTTCCCCACCGGGCTGGTCTCCTTGGCCGCGGGATCCGACCAGTTCCCTTCGCCACCATAAACTTCGAACACGCAACGGGTGTTGAATTCCCCCTTAACTTCGTCAATCTCCCCCCCGGTATCCGGATCAAATACCCGGATAAAAAAGGGCTGGTTATAATCCTTGGGGATCTGGAAAAAAAATGCCTGGGAAAAATCATCATCTCCCCAGCTGGTCTCTGATTCCCCTCCGAATGTCATCAGAAAAGGGATGTTCTCCTCCACGTTAGGAACCGGTTGAGAATATACCACCACGCTGATTATCAGTAGTATAATTGTATATTTAAGTCGATTTATCATGCTCATTTTTCAATATTTATTAAAAATATGCAAAATCCATGCAACTTTGACTAAGAGTTTTCAAACATGGTTGTATGAGTAAACGAAAATGCAGAAGGGACTATTGTCCGGATCCAGTTACCACGACGTCCTTGAAATTGGATCGCATCTCGGGCGTATCCCTGCGGTTTCGCTTTCGCTCCTGGACCCCGAGCGTCACCCGGTACCTCCCCGGATACAGGTAGGTGTGGATCACCTGTTTTCCCTGTCCGTAGCTTCCATCGCCGAATTCCCAGAGATATGCGTAATCATTAAATCCCGGCAGGTAGGTCCTGGTCCCGTCGAACTCCACCGGGGTTCCTGCCTGAATGGTATCCGGACAGGTAATGACCGCCTGCTCCGCCAGCTGGATATGCAATACTTGGTGGGTTTCAGGTTCAAGCAGGGTATCCAGCTGCAGGTCATAGACATGCAACACACAGTTGTAGGTGCCGGTATCGGGAAATTGGTAGACAACACTGTCCCCGGGGAGTTCCAGCGTGTCGTTGATCACCCAGGAATACCTGAAAAGATTGGTGTCCACTGTATCCAGGTTCCGGTCAAAGATAGCCCATTTATAATGGGTCCTGCTGATGGGTTCCGGGGTCGTAAATTCCGGGATATCAGTAGTGATTTCAAAGATCTCCTTGGAACGGCTGCGGCGGTTGCTGGTCAGGTAGCCCTGCTTAAAGTCCTCACTGAACCAGATCTGGTAGTCATCAGCGAGGCTGTTAATGGGTGTACCCAGCTTGACGGCTTCAAACCACTTCCCCTGGGTAAAAACAGTGACAAACAGGTCATAACCCCCAATATTATTATCCCGTCCGTCTGAGGAAAAATAGAGTCTGCCCCCGGGGTGAATGAACGGATAGAGCTCATTCCCCTCGCTGTTGACCGCCGGCCCCAGGTTTTCAGGTTCGGTCCAGGACCCGCTCCTTAGCCTGGACTGATAAATATCAAATCCCCCCAGGCCACCCTCGTAATTGGCTGAAAAGTAGAGGGTCCTCCCATCCTCAGACAACGAAGGTGAAAAGATCCATGCATCCGGCGAATTGTACTCGAAAGCACGCTCGTTCACCCATTCCCCTGCTTCGTTCCGGTCCGCGAAATAGAGTCCCAGCGGATCCACCCTGCTGCCGGCGGAAGGGCGCTGCTGGCAGAAAGCCATGGTGTTGAAGTCCCCCGTAAACGAAACCGGTCCTTCATGTTCCTGACTGACCAGTTCCTCCCGGAAGGGCCTCTTCTGTCCGTTCTTTCCCATATAAAAGATGGTATAGAGCCTCCGGCCAAGGGCATCCGTAGGGCTGCTGGCTCCCACGCTGGTGGATTCGGTAATGTACACCACACCATCCTCAAAGGGAATCGCGGCCGCTTCGTTCAGTCCCGTGGAGATCCGTGTCTGCTTCGTCACCTTGTAATAATCCTGGCCTGCCGCGGGGATCAGCAGGAAAAACAGGGTTCCTATGGCCAGCATTACTTTTTTCATCTCCTAAAAGTAGAACGGATCATCGGGAATGGTTCGGATCACCGGCCTCAGTTCCCACCGAAGTACGACCTCATGGCTCCCCCCCAGGGCCGTACGGACAGGCCCGGTGTTAAAGGTATAGGCATACCCCACCAGCCATTGAGGATTCACCTGGAAATTTAGCAGTGCGATGGCAAAATTGGGATAGTGATAAGCTCCTCCCACATAGATCCTGGAATCCCACAATCCCGCATTCACGCTTGCCTTAAAAG
>CAYRLP010000517.1:0-2933 GCA_964424935.1 uncultured Bacteroides sp. | reverse complement strand
CACTGGTTCCGAATTATTTTCGCAGTTCCACCAAAGCCGTTGATAAGCGAAGGAGCCCGGGATCCCTGAAGCGGAAATCGCCCCCGCTGGTCGAAAACCTTTCCAGATCCTACCTGGAAAATGCACCGTTCTACAACCTGAATATCGCTCTGTGGCATAGTCACGGCTGGTATTATGAGCCCAAACTGAACCGCTGGGAATGGCAGCGCGCAAGGATCTTTCAAACGGTTGAGGATATCTACCCGCTCTCCTTTACCCTCCCGTTTCTGGTTCCCATGCTGGAAAATGCAGGGGCCAATGTGTTTGTTCCCCGTGAGCGTGACTGGCAGGTGCATGAGGTGGTGGTGGATAACAACGGGAGCACCGGCAACAGCCTTTATATCGCTCCGGAATATCTTCAGGAGAGTGAGCCGGGGAGCGGCTTTGCCATGGGCAGTCCGCCCTATGTGGATGAGAATCCGTTCCGGCTCGGGTCCTATCAGATCTTGCAATCTGACCGGGAAGCGACCACTTCCGTTCAGTGGATTCCTGAAATTCCTGAAACTGGTGATTACGCGGTATATATCTCCTTTCATGCCGATCCCGGGAATGCAACGGATGCCAATTACCGGGTGTATCATATGGGTGGGATCACCGAGTTCAGCATCAATCAGCAGATGGGAGGGGCCACCTGGATCTATCTGGGGAAATTCAGGTTCGGGAAGGGGATCCATGCCCACAACGGGAAGGTGGTCCTGCTGAACAAGGGAGCCCGGCGCGGGAAAACCCTTACTGCCGATGCGGTACGGTTCGGCGGGGGCATGGGGAACATCGCCAGGAACGGGTTTACCAGCGGACGGCCCCGCTACCAGGAGGGGGCCCGTTACTATCTCCAGTATGCCGGGATGCCTGACACCCTGGTATGGAAACTGAATGATTCAAACGACTACAACGACGATTACCAGTCCCGCGGTGAATGGGTGAACTACCTGATGGGGGCTCCGTCGGGACCCACAGCCGATCGCAATGCCAGGGGCCTGGGTATCCCTGTGGATCTCACCATGGCCTTTCACACCGATGCCGGGATCACCGGTAACGACACAGTGATCGGAACCCTGGGGATCTACAGCACCACCTACGACCGGGGGGTTTTCCCGGGTGGACTGTCAAAAATGGCCTCTCGCGATCTCACAGACCTGATCCAGTCCCAGATCGTGGAGGACCTGCGGACCACGTTCGACCCTGCCTGGACCAGGCGGGCGATGTGGGACCGGGGATACAGTGAGGCCTTCAGGCCCAACGTGCCATCCATGCTGCTTGAACTCTTTTCCCACCAGAACTTCATCGATATGCGGTTTGGCCAGGAACCGCTGTTCCGCTTCCAGGTAAGCCGTGCCATCTACAAGGGGATGCTTAAATTCCTGAATTACCAGTACGGGACCCCATATGTGATACAACCCCTGCCGGTGGACCATTTCAGGGCCGGATTCGGGGAGAACGGGAGCATAGAGCTGAACTGGAAACCGGTGAGCGATTCCCTGGAACCCACGGCGGAACCCGAAAGCTACATAGTCTATACCCGCATCGATGGGAGTGGATATGATAACGGCACCCCGGTGGATGGTCCTCACTTCACCCTGGACAGAACTCTTTTAGATACCATCTACTCCTTCCGGGTCACTGCTGTGAATGGAGGGGGCGAAAGCTTTCCTTCCGAGGAACTTTCTGTATGCCGGGTTTCTGATCCGAAGGGAACCGTGGCCATAGTGAATGGTTTTGACCGGACCAGCGGTCCCGCATGGTTCGACGATGTGCATTATGCGGGATTCATGAACATGGTGGACCAGGGAGTACCCTACATGGTGGATCTGCATACGGTTGGTGATCAGTATGATTACCGGAAGGATTCCCCATGGCTGGATGATGATTCCCCGGGTCACGGTGCCTCCTATGCCGATCTGGAAGCGGACGTGATTCCCGGGAACAGTTTTGATTTCAGCTATGTGCATGGGAAATCCATCCGGAATGCCGGATACTCCTTTGTTTCATTCAGCGATGAGGCCGTAATTAACGATTCCCTGGACCTGTTTCCCTATGAGCTGGTGGACTACCTGGCCGGCGAAGAACGCTCGACCTACATGCCTAAAAACGATTCGGTCTGTCATTTCCGTGTATGGCCCGAACCCTTCCTGGATGCTCTGGAAACCTATCTGAAAGGAGGGGGCAACCTACTGGTCAGCGGGGCGCATATTGCATCCGACATGCATCTGCATGAGCAGGATACCGTCGTGGGCTCCCTGCTGAAGTTCAAATGGAGGACCAGTAATGCAAGCCGCCTGGGGCGTTTTTACAGTATGGATCCGGATTTTGCCGGGATGGAAGAATCCTTCCGCTTCAATACCCGGACCGATCCGGTGATTTATACGGTGGAAGGTGCCGATGCCCTGGAACCCTGGGACTCCACAGCGATCACCCTGTTACGGTACACCGAGAACAACATGAGTGCCGGTGTGGCTTTCCGGGGCTCCTATGGCATTGTCGCACTGGGATTTCCTTTTGAGACCGTGGTGGACCAGCAGATGCGTGACATCATCATGAAGCGGACCATAGCTTACTTGTTGAATAAGAAAGAGGATGAATAAAATCAATTGCTTACTTCCAGGTCATGCACCGGAGACCTGGCTTGATACGGTTGCGGAACTGCAGGTCAGCCACAGGGTGAACAGGGTGTATTTCCTGGGAAGGAAGCCCCCGGAGCCAGCGATAGAAGGATGCGGATTTATTCAAACCGATGGCCGGTTAAGTACGGAAACCATCCGGAAGATTGCAACGCATTGCCGGGATGCTGCATATACCCTGCTGGTGACGAGGGAAGAAAAAATCAGTTTTGGGATGTTTGCCCTGGAACGGTTCCTGGAGCTTGCGGAAAGCACCGGAGCCGGGATGCTCTATTC
>CAYRLP010000516.1:0-2933 GCA_964424935.1 uncultured Bacteroides sp. | reverse complement strand
GAATGGTGCTGTCCCTGATGAACGGCTCCATACCCCTTTTTAAGGAAATCGGACTGCGGTTTATTGTATCGGCCCAGTGGAATCCTACTGAAGGGAAGGAAGATTAAGGCGCACTTGCGTTTATAACAGGGACGGTCATGACCTCGGTGATCGCGATTATCCTCTGTTTCCCGCTGGCCTTTTCCACCTCGCTGTTCATCGGGGAGTATTACGAAGGGACTACTCTTGCCCGGATCATCGGTACGCTGGTGGATATGCTGGCCGGGATCCCCTCTATCGTTTACGGCCTGTGGGGTTTTTATGTAATAAGACCCCTGGTGGTTGATCTCGGATTCAGTACTCAGGGTTTCGGGGTCTTTACGGCCGGACTGGTCCTGGCCATCATGATCATCCCGTATGCCACTTCCATTACGACGGAAATAATAAAAATGGTCCCCAACGATCTCAAGGAAGCGGCCTATTCTCTGGGGGCCACCAGACGGGAGGTGATCCTGGATGTGATCATCCCCAATGCACGTTCGGGCATCTTCACCAGCTATGTACTGGCCTTCGGAAGGGCACTGGGTGAGACCATGGCGGTTACCATGCTTATCGGGAACGCCAATGTCATTCCGCGTGGAATCTTTGACAGCGGAAATACCATGGCCAGCGTGATCGCCAACCAGTTCGGGGAGGCGGACGGGCTCAAACTGAGCGCTTTGATTGCCATCGGGTTACTGTTGTTTGTGATCACGGGGATTATCAATGGTACAGGGAAACTGATCATCAGAAAATTTAACCGGTAGAGTGATGGCTGAAGCAGGGATACACGGGGAAGGCAGGGTACTGAAAAGACGTATTTTCAGGAACCGGGTTTTCGGGGGAGGGGTCTTTTTCCTGTCCATGGTCACCATTTCCCCCATCTTGTTGATCATATATAAGCTGGTAGCGAAGGGGTACAGGCAGATCAACCTGGATTTCTTCACAAAAACAGCACCGGACACCTATGAGGCCATGCTGGCAGTACAGGCAGGCAAGATCATCCCGGGCGGGATCCTGAACGGGATCACGGGAACGCTTTTCATGGTGTTCATCGCTTCGGTCATTGCCATCCCGGTGGGACTGCTCATAGGAATATTTCTCTATGACCAGTCTAAAAAAAGATACGCAGGCGTGGTCAGGGATATCACGGATATCCTGCAGGGGGTTCCATCCATCGTCCTGGGACTTATCGCCTATTTCTGGGTGGTGAAGAACATTACCAACGGATTTTCCGCCCTGGCCGGGAGTACAGCGCTGGCCATCATGATGCTGCCTCTGATCATCCGGTCCACGGAAGAGACCCTGAAAATGATCCCCGGCACCATCAAGGAGGCCGGATTCGCCCTGGGGGTCCCCTACCATAAGATCATCCTGAGAGTGCTGATACCCACCGGCTTCAGCGGGCTGCTTACCGGGATCCTGCTGGCCATCTCCAGGATCATCGGAGAGACGGCACCATTGATGCTGACCGCACTGGGAAGCATGCAGGTGAATTTTCATGTGGACAAGCCCACCAGTGCGGTTCCCCTGCTGATCTGGGAATTCTACAACGATCCGAACATGGTGGACCTGATCTGGTCCTCCTCCCTGATCCTGATGATCCTGGTGTTGCTGCTGAATCTTTTGTCAAAACAGGTGATTGCAAGAAGAAATTAAACTATGAGTGAATCAATCAAAGAGATAACCGATCCGGTGCTTGAGATCCGGGACCTTTCGGTGGCGTACAACGGGGAAAAAACCGCGGTGACCGATGTGAGTGCGGGGATCAGGAGGAACCGGGTAACGGCTATCATGGGTCCTTCAGGATGCGGTAAAAGCACCCTGCTCAGAGCCATCAACCGCATGCACGACCTCTATCCCAATATTGAGATCGACGGGGATATTCTTCTAAACGGGGAGAATACATCCCGGATGTCCACCATTACCCTGCGCAGAAGGATCGGGATGGTCTTTCAGCGACCCAACCCGTTCCCCACCATGAGCATACACGACAACGTCATCGCCGGTTACAAGCTGAACGGGATCCGGTTGAAAAAGAGCGAGAAGAATGAGATCGTGGAACAATCGCTCCGTGATGTGGCACTCTGGGAAGAGGTCAAGGACACCCTGATGAAGAAGGGGACCTTTCTTTCGGGGGGACAGCAGCAACGGCTCTGCATTGCAAGGGCGCTGGCTTTCAAACCGGATGTGATCCTGCTGGATGAGCCCACCTCTGCCCTCGATCCGGTGGCCACCAAAAAGGTGGAAGAACTGCTGATCCAGCTGAAGGAACATTACACCATTCTCCTGGTGACCCACAACATGGCCCAGGCAGCAAGGATCTCGGATTACTCCATGTTCATGTACCTGGGAGAGCTGATCGAATACGGGAAGACCAAGGATATGTTTATCAATCCTGTTGATAAACGTACCGAAGAGTACCTTACAGGAAAGTTTAGTTAACTTTATATTTAAAAGTGATGACAGCCAATAAAGACCTGGCCATACAGAAAATCGAGAAGGAGTTTGAGAAGCTATCAAACCTGGTCCTGGAGCAGCTGCAGTTGCTCGATGAACTTATTTCGACGGCTAAAAAGGACCGGCAGTCAGAGATCGTTGAGATCCTGACCCGGAACGAACAGAAGATCGATATGCACGAAGTGCAGCTGGATGACAGGATCATCAAGGCCATTGTGCTCTACCAGCCCGTAGCCACGGACCTGAGGCGGCTTTTCGCACTGTACCGGATGACCATCAACCTGGAGCGGGTAGGGGACCTGGTGCAGAAGATCTCCTGCATCTGGATGGAGATCAATGAATCGGACATCCTGGAAGAATCGGTGGATACACTGGCCAATCTGCTTAAGATAACCAGTAAGATGGTGAACCGGTCCCTTCTTTCATATATGAACCAGGACAAGGCCATTGCAGCA
>CAYRLP010000515.1:0-2951 GCA_964424935.1 uncultured Bacteroides sp. | reverse complement strand
ACTGTGGTAGTGGATGAGACGGGAAGCGTGGTCACCTACAACCACGGACAGGCCAAAAAATATGGAATATACTCCTTTGAACCGGGGGTTCATGAAAAGGCCTTCAGCGAGGAATTTGACAACAAGGACCGGGTGGAATGGACCGTGGTGTTCGATGACGGAACGGAGAAAACGACTGATGCCAATATCAATTCGAATCACTGCACCGATCCACAGACGAGTCTGGACATTGTTCCCGGGTACTATCCGCCCGAAGGTGGGAAAGAGTACAACTCCAAGATCGGAGCGGAACTCACCTCCCTGTATAACTTTTACAGTGCCGATCCCACAGGTTTTACGGGAGCTTCCGATGATATCTTCCAGATTGAAGGGACCAAGGTACTTATCGAAGTAGTCTCTTACCCCAATACGTATAATGATATGCTCAACAGTCTGGACAGCATTGGATTTGATCTGGTCACTTCTGATCCCGGATTAAAACGGGTCACCGGTTGGACGGAAATCGGCGACCTGTATGATTATAACTTTATTTCCTCCGTTTACTGGGCACGAAATGTGTTCCCGGGTGTACCCAATTATATTGTCCCTGCCACCGGACTAACCAAGAGCCAGGGAGATTTTGCCATGCACTCCGATTTTGCACGACTGGGTTATGATATCGACGGGTCAGGTGTGAAGATCGGTGTCCTGTCCAACAGCTACAATACGCAGGGTACCGCTTATGTTGATGTGGGGAACGGGGACCTGCCGGGTCCCGGGAATCCGGACGGGGACACCCTGGAGGTGGATGTGCTTCAGGATATTGTACTGACCAGCGGATCGCTCTCCGATGAAGGGAGGGCCATGTTGCAGATTGTACATGATATTGCGCCGGGAGCAGAACTGGCATTCCGGACCGGGTATATGGGTGAGCTGGATATGGCCCGTGGTATCAGGGAACTGGCCAATGCAGGATCAGATATTATCGTGGATGACCTCTCCTATATCACAGAGCCGTTCTTCCGTGACGGGGTAATCTCACAGACCATTGACTCCGTGGTTAGCGAAGGAGTCTCCTTCTTCTCTTCGGCAGGTAATTTCGGAAGAACAGCATATTCAGGAATATACAACCCTGCCCCGGCACCTACCACCATCACCGGGACCGCTCATAATTTTGATGGGCTGGGTGATATTTTTCAGAACGTTCTGCTTTTAGAGGGTAACTATACACTGGTCCTTCAGTGGGATGATGGTTCAGATACCACTATGAATACCACAGCGACCGACCTGGATATCTTCCTTTCCGACGATGTGGGATTCTCCCTTCTGGGTTTCAACCGGGAAAACATCGGGGGATTTCCGATCGAGGTGGTACCGTTTTCTGTTCTGCTGGACAGTGTTGATATAAATATTGTGGTGGCCAGGGCTGCAGGTCCGGAAGTTCCGGTAACCTTTAAGTACATGTTGTTCAGGGGTGGTTCGATTTTCCAGATGCAGGAATATGACAACCAGGGCATCTCCACCATTGTTGGCCATCCCAATGCGGCCGGGGCCATTGCAGTAGGGGCCGTTCGTTTTGATAAAAATCCCATCTGGGATCCTATTACATACCCCCAACCTGTGATCATGTCCTTTTCCTCGGTAGGGGGTACACCGGTGAACGGCATTGTCCGTGACAAGCCGGATATAACAGCACCCAACGGGGTCAACACCACAATCGATCTGGGTAACGGCGACTGGGTCACCGATCCCCCTGAATATCTTACCAATATCGATCCGGATACCCTGTTCCCCAATTTCTTTGGAACCTCCGCAGCATCACCGCATGCAGCAGGGTTGGCCGCACTGATCATGGAGGCCAAAGGGAAATTCGATTCAGTCAGTTTTGTCCCCCCCGATACCGTCAGATCCTTGCTCAGGAGTACGGCTCTGGATATGGATGATCCGGGCGTGGACCATGTATCCGGATCAGGATTTATCCAGGCCCATAAAGCAATCATGACTTTTGCCAACCCGACTCCTTATGTGGAGAATCTGATTCTGATTTCAGAAGGTGGTGTGCCAGGAGAAAGCATTACCCCCCTTTCGTTTGAAGTGACCGGTGACTTCTTCACAGATTCAACCCGGGTCTATTTCAGGGGAGAGCCGCTTGATACCGGTGTAGTGGTGGTAGACGAACACACCATTACGGTTAATCACGAAGGATTCCTCGGGAACCCTGAATTGCAGGTGTTTACTCCTGTGGTCTCGTCAAGTGAACTGGATGGTGGATTCTCAGAACCGTTCTATTTTACGGATTCGGTCAGGCAGAGGGTGGTCATTACCGCAGATAACCTTAACAAGAAATTCGGAGAGGTGATTCCTGACTATTCGGCCAGTTTCATGGTGATCACGGTGGATGGTGACACGCTCACCTTTGAAGAGGCAGTTCTGGATACGATTATGACCCAGGCAGAGGCCGACCGCTTATCGACACTATCCTACAGCACACCGGGGACGGATACTTCGATTGCAGGAGGGTATATCATCCGGCCTTCGCTGGATCCGGTACTGGATGTGGATAATCCCTTGACGGAACTGGATCATGCGATCACTGAAAAATTCATCCTGGAACTGGTAAACGGAACCCTGACCATTGAAAAGCTGGCTTTGAAAATTACTCCCATGGATACAAGTATCGTCTATGGAGGGATGTTACCTGCCGGAGGATTCCAGTATCTGTTCGAGATCGGTGATTCCTCGGTGGTAATTACCAATCCGGACTCTCTTTTGTTGTCGGTCCAGCAGGAGTATACAGCCGCTCTCAGCAATGAAGTAGGGCTGATCCGGGGTGTTGCCCTGGTCAACGGAATCCCTGTGATACGGGGAGCCGCCCTGGTGAACGGAGTGACCCTGATAAGGGGTTCCGCCCTGGTGAATGGGATTGAAGTGAAGGTGGAAGTGGAAGATTCAGATACCACGGTATATGTGGC
>CAYRLP010000514.1:0-2957 GCA_964424935.1 uncultured Bacteroides sp. | reverse complement strand
TTCCTGAAGGCTTCAAAATCAACGGAAAATTCGGCACCCACTTCGGAAGGATCAGCCAGAACATAGAGAAATCGTGCCAGATCCAGCCCGAACCTGGGACCGTAGGTCCGGAGCGTGTCCTGCGCACTGACCTGTACCGGGCGGATCAGGATACACAGCAGCAGGGCCGCACTAGAGATAGAGCCAGATATGTACTTCATTCGTTTCATATTCCGCATCAATCATCGGACTGATGATGGTATCACCGGCTATGATGCCGCTGCTCGATTCCAAGTGATCCAGGGTAAACAGATCTGCAAAACCACAGGTATAGGAAATCAGGTAGATTTCCTGCTGATAGTAGATCGTAAGGGTATCGGTCTGGTCGTTGATCTGCATCACAAACCTGGTCAGATTCCGGTGGGGATCCAGGGGTACCTCAAAACCGGATACAGATGCTGAATCATATAACAAACTGTCGCTTAATCCTTCCCTGATTCCGTATAAGGTCAGGGCGGATACCGTACTATCCACCGCTTCGCCTTCATGATCCGTTTTAAATTTCGCCACCAGCTCCGAATCGTAGCTTTCGTCACAGATGTCCACCGTGATACAGCTCGCGGCAAACAGGAACAGGACAAGCAGCAGGATCCGGGAGCTCATGAATTTAACTTATTCGGTTCCTTTCAGGTTCTCATTGAGCCAGTCCAGGTAGAGCTGATAGAGGTAAAACTGGCTGTTCATGTCATAGGCCACGCCGTGGGCTCCCGGAGGAAAGATCTTCAGATCGAAGTTCTTTCCGGCATTGATCATGGCTGTGACAAGCTGAAAGGTATTCTGCGGATGTACGTTGTCGTCCATCAGTGAGTGTACGAGCAGCATCTTGCCTTCCAGGTTCCCGGCCAGTGTCACCATGGAGCTGTTTTTATAACCTTCCTCGTTCTCTTCATACAGCCCCATGTATCTCTCGGTGTAGATGCAATCATAATTCTGTTGATTGGCCGGGGCTGCAGTCACGATGCCCGCTTTGAAAACATCCGGATGGAGCAGCAGGGACATGCCCGCCGAGTAAGCGCCGTAGCTATGGCCCATGATCCCGATCCGGTCCCGGTCGATCCAAGGTTTTTCGGAGAGGTACAGGGCGGCCTCCGCAAAATCATGGGTTTCCCATTTACCCAGCTCTTTATACACTACTTTTTCAAAGGCACTTCCATATCCACCGTTGCCACGGTTGTTGATATTGGCAATGACGTATCCCAGCTGGGCCAGATACTGGTTCAATCCACTGGTTTCAAAGGTATTGTAGACACCCTGGGAGCCGGGTCCTCCGTAAACGGCCATAATCAGGGGATAGGATTTTTCAGGATCAAAGTCCATAGGTTTGATCAGATACCCGTCAATTTGCTGTCCGTCCGAAGTAGTAAAGGTAAAGAGCTCCCGAGGGGAATATTCATATTTTTCCAGGTGGTCCAGGGCGGACTGGTGGCCTGCCAGATTCTTGACCAGCTTGCCCTTTCCGTCATACAGGTCGATGGTGGAGGGGGTTTGCGTATCTGAGTAGCTGTCAATGTAGTAGCGTCCGGCCGGAGCCATATTCACCCGGTGGTTCCCCGGCGCCAAAGTAAGTTCCTTTTTCCCTTTTCCGTTGAATTTCACACTGTAAAGGCTACGCTCCATAGGGGATCTTTCACAGGAGAGGTAGTATAGGGTCTTTTTCGCCGGATCAATGGCCTGTATGGCGACCACATCATAGGCGCCACTGGTAATCTGGCCCAGCACATTGCCTTCATAGTCGTACTGGTAGATATGCGAATACCCGTCCCGGTCCGAGATCCAGAAAAAGGAATCCAGATCTTCGGGAAAATAGAAAAGATGAAGCTCTCCCGCAAAAAAGTCAAAGATATCGATCCAGGCTTCGTTATTTTCCTCCATGATCATCGATTTCTTACCGGTAACCACATCAAAGAGATACAGTTTCAGATGGTTCTGGGCCCGGTTCATCCAGACCACGGCCAGGGTATTCTTAATGGAGGTCCAGTAAATCCGCGGCATATAACCTCCTTCCGGGTCAAAGTCCAGCCACTTCTTGCTTCCGTCCTCCACGTTAATGACACCCAGTCTTTCCACGGGCGGATTGTCCCCCACTTTAGGATAGGGCAGCTTCATGTACTCGGGATGCAGGCTCGAGAAATCGGTCAGCTGATAGACCGGCACCTCCCGTTCATCGGTTTGCCAGAAGGCGATGAATTTGCTGTCGTAGGACCATTCCCAGGCCTGTACCAGTCCGAACTCCTCCTCGTTGGCCCATCCAAAACGTCCATTGTAAAATTTATCCGCCCCGTCGGTGGTCAGTTGCGTATGGGTTCCCGTGGCCAGATCGAAGGTAAACAGGTTGCCCTCTTTTCCATAGCCCACTTTTTTGCCGTCCGGTGAAACCTCCGCTGTAAAGGCACCCTCCACAATGGGAGTCAGGCTCTTATCTTCCAGGGAGTAGAGGCAGTATTCGGCATTTCCCGAATACCGCCAAATACGTTCAAAATTGGACTGGAAGAGCAGGTGGCTGTAATTCCTGGTCCACTGGAAGGAGCGGTAGCTGAAGGGGGTTTCCGTTCCGGGGAACTGATGGTCCCCCTCACTGAACACCAGCACATCTTCTCCGGTCTTTATATCGTAGGTCCAGATCTGCTGATTTCTGCCGTCACGCTTGGTATAGGAGTACCGGTCGCTGTCCCGGATCCATTCCACACCGGCAGGGCCGCGGTCTCCACGCAGAGACCCACCGCTCATGAGGGCCTCCATCATGGAATCATACTGTTTCTTCTGGGCGACCAGACTCAGAGCCATCACGGCCAGCAGCAGGGTAAGCGTCAATTTTCTCATCTTATTTATCTTTGATTAAGCAAAAAACAAATCTAACAAAATGTTCCTTCTGTTCATGCTAAAAGGAGCATGTTAGAAGATATCCAGGTCTCTTCCCA
>CAYRLP010000513.1:0-2957 GCA_964424935.1 uncultured Bacteroides sp. | reverse complement strand
CCCCCGTGTAGCGGGGGAGCCAGTTTTCTATGATCTCCTGTTTGGTTTTCATCGGTTTAATATTTTCCCAGATTTTCGAAGGAACTTTGCTACTTTTGAACCCAGTGCGAATATAAGCCATTTCATGCGAAAACTGAATCTTCCGGCATATGAATTCAGATACAGGACCGAAGAGGGGAACCGCATGGTACTGGATGTTTACCGGAAGCGTTACGTGAAATTCACCCCCGAGGAAGAGGTGCGTCAGCGGTTTGCCCGCTACCTGGTGGAGGAGAAGGGATTCCCGGCCTCCCTGGTCATGACCGAGTATGCACTTAAACTGAACAGGCAAACCCGCCGCTGCGATATCCTGGTCCATAAACCGGCAGGTCATCCGGCCATGCTGGTGGAGTGCAAGGCTCCGGAGGTTCCCATCCGTCAGGACACCTTCGACCAGGTGGCCCGGTACAATCTGATCTTCAGGGTCAGCTACCTGATGGTTACCAATGGACTGAAGCACTACTGCTGTCATGTGGATTTTGGCAGCGGAAAGATTACTTTCCTCAAGGACCTGCCCGCCTACGAGGAGCTGGTGGTTGATCCGGATCTTGCCTGAGTTCTGCTACGGGGCCTGAATCCGCTGGAAGAGCAGTTCATCCTCATAGCCGCGGTCATGGAACAACCATTCGCGTTTTCTCCCGCACTGCTCGAACCCGGATTCCTGAAAAAGCCGGATGCTGGCCTGGTTCCCGGCGGCCACGTTGCAATAAACCTGGTGGAGGTTCAGCACTTCGAAACAATAGGTGGTCACGGTTTCCAGTGCCTCGCGGGCATACCCTTTTCTCCGGTCCGAAGGATCCGCAATCAGGATACCGAGACCGGCGCGGTGATGGTGCGGCTCAAAGTCGAAAAGGTCCACCGCGCCAACTGGACGGTGATTGCGCTTCAGCTGTATTATCAGCCGGAGTTGTTTCACCTGGTAAATATCTTTGTCGGCATGCTCCAGGTACTGCTTCAGGATATACTTGGAAAAAGGAGTGAGTGTACCGGAAACCCGCCAGATGGACGGATCATTCTCCCAGATATAGAGCAGGTCCAGATCTTCCGGTTCCGGGGCACGGAGGGAGATGGTCCGGTTCTCCAGGATACGCATGCTATTTCTGCTTATAGGAGATCACCTTGTAACTGGACCTTTCACCGGCAAGGGCCTTGAATGTGTCGGTTTCGGCATCATAGAGTACTTCGATCTCTTCACCGGAATCCACATTTACCAGGATAATGGCGAAATCCTTCTCACTGAGCCCGTCGGGTTCCACGGCCAGAGTGAGCTCATTACCGTCCAGGGATTCCGGGTCCAGGATCTCCACGTACCAGAGGTCCCTTTTTCCGATGGCCTCGTTGGTAAATCGCGTATAAAGGGCCTGCAGACCGCTGTTGATAGGGACATAGAAGGTGTTGTCACTGGTTGTGTTGAGGGGATACCCGATGTTGGTGGGCTGCGACCAGGATCCGTTTTCTTCCAGTTCACACCGGAAGATATCATATCCTCCCATGTTGAAATGTCCTTTGGAGGCAAATATCAGCCGTTCACCGCTGGGTGCAAGGTAAACGGAAGTCTCATCCTTATCCGTGTTGATCTGGTCCCCCATGTTTATCGGGCGGTCCCAGGTTCCGTCCCGCTCACGTTCGGAGTACCACAGGTCAAGCCCTCCTTCTCCACCTCTCCGGTCGCTGGAAAGATAGATCGTCCGGCCATCCTTGCTGAAGGAGGCATGGTCCTCATGGGCCCCGGAGTTTATATCCCCCTCAATGGGTTCGGCCGGACTCCAGACATTACCGTTAAAGTGGCTGATCCAGATATCGGTGTTGCCCCGCTTGTCCTTTTTGACCAGGAGGAGGCTGGTTCCGTCGTAGGAGAGTCCGGTCGGAAGCAGGTCCCCGTCCGAGACGATCTGCGGGGTGATCAGAACGGGAACGCCCCATTTGTTGTCCCTTCGCATGGACATATAGACCGCTTCATAGAAAGTCTTGCTGTTGGCCCAGACCATCATCCTGCCATCCCCGGAGATGACTCCGTTGTAATCATCACTGGTGCTGTTGATGGGTTCGTTGAAAAACAGGGCCCGTATTCTGATTGCCGCATCTTTGATGATCTTGGCCCGTTCCACCGCCTGCACGGCCTCTTCGGTGATCCGTACATTGTACCTGGAGTCAAAATCTTCCAGATTCTTGAACTCGTTCAGGGCGTCCAGTGCATCATCCATCTGGTTGATCTTGCTGTAGGCCTCGGCCAGGTAGAACCAGGCATGATGCGGGGCCCGTTTTTCCGAGAACTTGTTTCCTTTGTATTTCAGGGTAATGTTCCTGGTAGCGTCCAGGAAATACGGGATGCCCCTGTACTCCTCTCCCTGGATATGGTTGTAGCACATCCCCAGCCAGAATTTGACATTGGCATTGTTGGGCTCTCTTTTAAGTACCTCCTGAAACAGGTACTGCGCTTCCTGATAATCTTCCTCCTCCTCGTAAAAGAAAATGGCGTCGTAGAAATTCTGCTCTGTTGTCTGCGCACATAAAGGAGCAGCAAACAGCAAGAGTCCCATGGAGAAAGACAGGTATTTCATCATGACGTACAGGATTAAGGGGTTACTGGTCCAGCTTTAAATAATCTGGAACATCCACTTCTTCCATTTCCACAACGACCCCCGGAATCAGGCTGACCTTGAACTGGACCCTCCGGTTCAGCATCCTTCCATTGGGAGCATCCCGGTTGTCTGGGAGTGTATTCCTGGCCACCGGATCGCTCTCGCTCATTCCGACTACCTTCATGCGGTCCTTTATGATCCCGTTCAGGATCAGGTATTTGAATACGGCTATAGCCCTATCCACAGACAGGCGCTGGTTATAATCAAAGCTGCCCTTGGAGTCGGTATGACCGATGATCTCAAGGGTTAACTGTGGATGATTCTCCAGGATGGTTG
>CAYRLP010000512.1:0-2967 GCA_964424935.1 uncultured Bacteroides sp. | reverse complement strand
TACTATTTACATTATACGTGCTATCTCCGGGGGACCGTCCGAGCGGGTGGGGATTATGGCCGGTGACAGGATCATACGGGTTAATGGCGAATCAGTCGCCGGAATCGGAATTACCACCCGGGATGTTCAGGGTTTGCTGAAGGGGGAGAAGGGAAGTACCGTAGATGTGTCGGTTAAGAGGCGGAACACGGAAGAACTTCTGGAATTTACCATTACCAGGGACAAGATTCCTGTGAATAGCCTGGATGCCGCCTACATGGTAAATGGTACCATTGGATATGTTAAACTGTCGCGGTTTTCCCATACCACAGTCGATGAGTTCGAGACGGCCATGAAGTCCCTGAAATCACAGGGAATGGAAGACCTGATCCTGGACCTTTCCGGCAATGGAGGGGGCTGGCTACCGGTGGCGGTGGAACTTTCAGACCATTTTCTATCCGGGAATAAGGAAATCGTCCGTACCGAAGGATCCAAAGTGCCGAAACGCACTTACCGGGCCATGCAAAAAGGCCTGTTTGAACAGGGAAACCTGGTGGTCATGATCGATAGAAATTCAGCTTCGGCCAGTGAAATTGTCAGCGGAGCCATACAGGATTGGGACCGGGGGGTTATTGTTGGAAGGCGTTCGTTTGGGAAAGGCCTGGTCCAGCAGCCATTTTTACTGAACGATGGTTCACTGATCCGGCTCACTGTGGCCAGGTATTATACACCGACGGGAAGATTGATCCAGAAATCCTATGAGAATGGATACGAAGAGTATGCCCAGGATCTGATCAACCGTTACAATAAGGGGGAGCTTACCAGTGCTGACAGCATCGTGTTTCCGGAATCCCAGCGGTACAGAACCTTAATTATGCACCGTACCGTATACGGGGGAGGTGGAATCATGCCCGACTACTTTGTGCCCCTGGATACAAGCTCCTATTCCGATTATTACCGGGACCTGATCGGCAGGGGAATTTTCAATCGTTTTGTGCTTCAGTATGTGGATCATAACAGAAAGGCGTTGAAAGAAAAATACCTTGATTTCAAAGCATTTAACACCAGCTATACGCCTTCCAAAGAGACTATGGAACAGCTGGTTTCATTTGCCGGAAAGGAGGGTCTGGACTTCAATGAGATGGACTGGAATACCTCAGAAGCAGATATTTCCCTGCTGCTGAAAAGTTATATGGCTCGAGATCTGTGGGGGATGGAATACTTTTATGAGGTATTCAATACTACCGATGAGGTTTTTAATAAAGCTGTCGAGATACTGGAAAATCCCATCATGCTTCAACAGAAACTGGCAAAAGTCGACGGGTGATTTTCCCAGGTGATGAGCGCTTCTGAGAAATTTCACGCTAAGACACTCAAAGGTTTGGAACCTTTGCTGGCAGAAGAGCTGAATACGCTGGGAGCGGTTCGGACGGAGATTGGGAACAGGGGGGTTACCTTTTTTGGAGGGATGGCCCTGATGTACCGTGTGAATCTGGCTTCCCGGCTTTCATTGAGGGTGCTGCTTCCCATATTTCAGTTTGATGCGACGGATCCTGAAACATTGTACAGGAAAGTGAAACGGTTTGACTGGTCCAGGTACCTGGATAACCGGATGACCTTTGCCATTGATCCGGTAGTTCATTCTCCCCACTTCAAGCACAGTCAATATGTGGCACAGAAGGTAAAAGATGCCATCGCGGACCGGTTCAGGGAACTTACCAGCCTGCGACCTTCCGTGAACCGGGAGCAGCCCGATCTGCTCATAAACGTGCACATTTCGGGAAAGCAGGTGACAATCTCGCTGGATAGTTCCGGAGGATCCCTGCACAGGAGGGGATACCGGACAGGATTAGGGCATTTCCAGGCCCCTCTTAATGAAGTGCTTGCAGCCGGAATGGTTATGATCACAGGCTGGAAGGGCCAGACTCCGTTTCTGGATCCCATGTGCGGTTCCGGAACCCTGGCCATTGAGGCTGCCTTGATTGCCGCAAATATTCCGCCGGGTATTTTCAGGAAACAGTATGGATTTGAGAACTGGAAAGACTTTGACAGGGACCTGATGGAGCATGTGGTGCAAAACCTAGGCCCTGAAAGGGAGGTGGAGGTGCCCATTATCGCCAGGGACAAGGATCCCGAGGCTGTTAAACTGACAAGACGTCAGGTGAATCAGATGGATCTGAAGCACCTGGTGCGGGTCGAACGGGGTGATTTTTTTACGACCGAAGGTATGGAAGGTATCACCCTCGTATTTAATCCCCCCTACGGTGAACGGATGCGGGCTGATGATCTGGAACAACTCTACAGTGAGATTGGAACTACCCTAAAGCATAAATACCCCGGTTCGGATGCATGGGTCCTTTCTTCCAGCAAAAAAGCCCTGGGAAATGTGGGTTTGAAACCAGCCGGGAAGCACCCACTTTTCAATGGTTCCCTGGAGTGTTCCTATGTGAACTATCGCACCTTTCTGGGCAGTTGGAAGGATCATAAAGCCCAATCTGAGAGGAATCAAAAAAAATCGCGGATTTGAACCATTTCGTTGCCACATGCGCGTTTTTTTCTCTATATTAGTTAACGAAACTTTTTTTATATTTGCTGATCGAATCAAAGGACTGCTTACCAATTAAAAGAAGCCTCAATGAGCTTTGATATCAACGAGTATTATTCCAGACTGAATGGCGGAGAAGTATTAATGGCTTTCAAAGGCAGTATCTCAAGTGAGCTCATAAGTAACGTTTTGGAGGTCGTTGAGTCAAGGATGGATGAATACAGTGAAAGCTCAAAGGTTCGTAAAAAAGTTTACAACGTCCTGGTGGAAAGTCTCCAGAATCTTTATCATCATATTGAAGTATTACCCGAAGACATGCAGAAGGATTTCGACGATAAGTTCGGGATCCTAGTGGTGAGTCGTCAGGATGAGAAGTATAAGATCTCTACCGGGAATTTCATCGGACGCGACAAGGTGGATGTTCTTCGGAACAAGATTGACTA
>CAYRLP010000511.1:1142-2971 GCA_964424935.1 uncultured Bacteroides sp. | reverse complement strand
GGGAAATCCCGTGGTTCGGAACCGGGCGAATGATCCCCGTATTTGAGGATGCCAGTTTTTCCCTGGAAAATAAAGGCGACTACAGCAAACCCTTCAAATCATCCTATGGTTGGCACATTGTTAAGCTACTGGATAAGAAGGGGATCGGGAGTTATGAGGAAATGAAACCGGAGCTTCAGCAGAACATTGAACGCAGCGACCGTAACAACATACGCAACGAGCAGTTCATTGTCAAACTGAAGCGGGAATACCAGTTCAGGGAATATCCGGAGGCACTGGAACCCATTTATGCTGCGGTCGATTCCACCCTCAGGCTGGGAACCTGGAAAGCGGGCCGGCTAAAAGATATGGGTAATCCGCTGATGAAGATAGGGGATCTGGAGGTGCCGGCGGGTGAATTTGCCTCCTATGTGGAAGAAAAACAGTACCACGGGAAATCCAGGGATCCCAGGGCCTGGATCGACCAGCTCTATAAAAGTTTTTCAGACGAAACAGTGCTGGCCTATGAAGAAGAGAGGCTGCCTGAGAAATACCCTGAATTCAGGTATATCTACCAGGAGTACCACGACGGGATCCTGCTGTTTGACATCATGGATCAGCGGGTCTGGTCCAAAGCTCTGGCGGATACATCCGGACTGGAGGCTTTTTACAAGGCAAACCGGAAATCCTATATGTGGGGCGAGCGGTGTGAGGCCTATGTGGTGATCTGTACCCCGAATGCCGATGTGGAGGGGGTGCGAAGTGTCTACAAGAAGATCCGTAAAGGCAAACTGGACCAGGAAAAACTGAACCGCAATTTCTGCTCCCAGGATACCATCCCATGCATTACCCTGGAACATCTGGTGGTGGAGAAGGGGGAAAATGCCCTGGTCGACAGACAATACGGCATTTCAGGGCTGGGACCGGCGGTTGAAAACGGAACGCTCACGCGCTTCGTGATCGTAAAAGGGCTGAGGCAACCCGAACCAAAAGAGTTGGATGAAGCAAGGGGGCTGATCACATCGGATTACCAGGAATATCTGGAATCCCAGTGGCTGGATTCGTTGAAGGAGAAATATCCGGTAACTGTCAACCGGGAATTGCTAGCGGAAATAAAATCATTATAATGCAGAAGAGTTTTTCCATATTCCTGTTCGCGGTGATCCTGATCCGGGCCTGCTCCCCATCCGCGGAAGAGATCCGGGAAGAACCGGTAGCCCGTGTATTTGAGCACTACCTGTACCCTTCGGATCTGGAAAAAGTCATTCCCTCAGGTACCAATCCGCAGGATAGCATGCTGCTGGCAAAGCGCTACACAGAAACCTGGGTCAAGGAAATGCTGATGCAACGCAAGGCCGAAGAATCCCTGACGGAGGAACAGATGGATTTCAAAAGACAGCTCGAGGAATACCACCGCTCTCTGCTGATCTATACCTACCGGCAGAAACTGCTCCAGCAAAAGCTGGACACGGTGATCAGCGATGAGGAAATAAATGCCTATTACCAGGAGAACAGCAAGAATTTCGTACTGAATCAGAACGTAATTAGAGGAACCTATATCAAGGTGCCCCTTTCTGCCCCGCGGCTGGATGAACTGAGGCGCTGGTCGTGGAACAACCGGGAGGTGGATCTTGACCAGATGGAAAAGTACTGCATTACCTATGCGGAGAAGTACGAGGACTTCAATGATAACTGGGTGGATTTCGCCACCATAAGGGTACAGCTTCCCAGGACGATTTCTAATCCCGTGAATTATCTACGAAGTTACCACAATATAGATCAGATTGATTCCCGTTTCAGATACATGGTGCATATCAGCGATTATCTGACTGAAGGGGAAGTGGCACCGG
>CAYRLP010000511.1:0-1132 GCA_964424935.1 uncultured Bacteroides sp. | reverse complement strand
ACATTATCAATATAATCCTTAACAAGCGCAAGCTTGAGTTTATCAATGATCTGGAACATCGCGTCTATACAGAGGGTGTTACCAAGAACCAGTTTGAAATATACGAATAAGGAAGATGAAACGAAACTTTGCATATCTGCTGCTTGGAGTGCTCCTGTCCGGGAGCGCAGTGGCTCAGCCGCTGGTCATAGACCGGGTCATCGGAGTCGTCGTAGATTTTCACATCCTGCAATCCGATATTGAACAGGAACTGATGCAGATGAGAGCGTCGGGCCAGTATCTGAATCCGGATATCCGCTGTGCTATCTATAACGGCTTCATCGAGCGAAAACTCCTGATGGCACAGGCCAAAATTGACAGTATTGAAGTGGGCCCGGACATGGTGGAATTGCAGATGGAGGCACGGCTGGATTATTTCATCAGCCAGTTTGGCAGTGAGGAGGAGATGGAAGCATATTTCAACCAATCCATTTTCGACATCAAGGATGATCTCCGTGAAGCCATCCGGGAACAAATGGTAACCAATCAGGTCAGAAGTACCATCCTGGAGGATGTCTCCACTACCCCGTCCGATGTGAAGAGCTTTTACCGTTCCATGGATCCCGACAGCATTCCATACATCGACACGCAGGTGGAACTGGCCCAGATCGTAGCCTATCCCCAATACAGCGAGGAAGCTGTTTTCGAAGTCAAGGAGCGCCTGCTTGAACTGCGCAGGAGGGTCCAGGAGGGAGAGGACTTCGGAACCCTGGCCATCCTCTATTCAGAGGCCCCTGAGGCCGCACGAAGGGGAGAACTCGGTTTTATGATGCGCTCCCAGCTGGATAAAGCCTATGCCGATGCAGCCTGGGCACTGAAACCCGGACAGGTTTCCAAGATCGTGGAAAGCTCCTTCGGTTTTCATATTATCCAGATGATCGAGCGCCGGGGCGACCTGGCCAATACCCGGCACATCCTGATGAATCCCAAAGCTGATGCAAACGCCAAGCAACAGGCCATTCATAAACTGGACAGCCTGAAACAGGTGATTGAGGCCGATTCCATTAGCTTCAGTATGGCCGCAAAAGTCTATTCCGAGGACAACAAAACAAGCGTGAACGGGGGCCTGAAGGTAAATCCGCAGACCCAGGCC
>CAYRLP010000510.1:0-2976 GCA_964424935.1 uncultured Bacteroides sp. | reverse complement strand
GACCTGGTCAAGGTCTTCGTATATCCGGCACGAAAACAGCGTACCAGGATAGAAGGGGAGGTGGTGGAAATTCTGGAACGGGCACGAAAAACATTTGTGGGTACCATGGAAATTTCCCGGAACTATGCTTTTCTGCTTCCGGACAGCCCTAAAATGCCTTTTGATATTTTCATCCCCCTGGATAAACTGAAAGGTGTGGAACATGGACAGAAAGCCATAGCCCGGATCATCGACTGGCCGGAAAAAGTGAAAAACCCCTTTGGAGAGATTGTGGATGTTCTGGGCTTTCCGGGGGAGAATGATACGGAAATGCACTCCATTCTGGCAGAATTCGAACTGCCCATTAAGTTCTCCGTAGAGGTGGAGGCCTATGCGGAAACCATTCCGGATAAGATTACGGCAGCAGAAATCCAGGGCAGACGGGACTTCCGGAACGTACCCACTTTTACCATTGATCCTGCTGATGCCAAGGATTTTGATGATGCTTTATCGCTGCAGCCACTGAAAGGCGGACTCTGGGAGGTCGGGGTGCATATCGCCGATGTATCGCATTATGTGAAAACCAAAACCATCCTGGACCAGGAGGCCTATGACCGGGGAACCTCGGTATACCTGGTTGACCGTGTAGTACCCATGCTGCCTGAAAAACTTTCAAACAATGTGTGCTCGCTTCGTCCCCATGAGGACAAACTCACCTTTTCGGCGGTGTTCAAAATGAATGAGCAGGGGGAGGTGCTGGACGAGTGGTTCGGCCGGACGATCATTAATTCGGACCGGCGTTTCAATTATGAAGAGGCGCAGCAGGTGATTGAAACCGCTGAAGGGGATATGAAATCGGAGATCCTGAAACTTCATGAAATCGCAACTGTACTGAAAAAGGTACGATTCGAGAACGGTTCCGTAAACTTCGAAAGGGAAGAGGTAAAATTTTACCTGGCGGAGGACGGGACACCCACAGGGATCTATTTCAAGATACAGAAGGAAGCCAACTGGCTGATCGAGGAATTTATGCTGCTGGCCAATAAAAGGGTGGCCGGGTATGCCAGCCGGGGCGGAAAGTATGAAAAAGAGGTAAACAAGGCAGAAACGTCGGGACCTGCGAAAAAGAAAACACAGGGTAAAACATTTGTATACCGGATCCACGATCTGCCGGATCCGGAGAAAATGGCATCCTTTACCCAATTTATCAGTAAGTTCGGCCACACCCTGAATCCCCAGCAACCAGCCAGGCGTCTTTCATCGGCACTGAACAATCTTCTGGATCAGGTCCAGGGCAAAAAGGAACAACACGTTGTGGAAATGATGGCCCTGCGTTCCATGGCCAAGGCCAGGTATTCTACCAACAACATCGGGCACTACGGGCTGGCTTTTAAGGATTATTGCCATTTTACCTCACCCATCAGGCGTTATCCGGACCTGATGGTGCACCGTCTGCTGGGACACTACCTGGCCCAGGGGGAATCAAAGAATGCGGAAACCTATGAAAAAAGGTGCGAGCATGCTTCGGAGATGGAACGGAGGGCCGTGGAAGCCGAAAGGGCTTCCATAAAATACAAGCAGGTAGAGTTCATGCAGGACAAGGTCGGGAAGCAGTTCGACGGGGTGGTCTCGGGTCTGACCGATTGGGGGATCTATGTGGAAGTGGTGGAAACCAAATGTGAAGGCATGGTTTCCATTAAAAGCATTGTGGATGATTTTTACGAATTTGACGAAGAGGAATACATGATCGTGGGACGGCATTCAGGAAAGAAGTTTGAGA
The DNA here is from genome assembly GCA_964424935.1 of uncultured Bacteroides sp. Taxonomy (GTDB): domain Bacteria; phylum Bacteroidota; class Bacteroidia; order Bacteroidales. Next base: position 1,217 of record CAYRLP010000510.1, on the reverse strand, counting down.
TAGGTGATGAGGTCAGGATAGAGGTTATGAATGCCAACCTGTCGAGAAGGCAACTTGATTACAGACTTGTAGAACTGGAGGAGGAGGATTAAATTTGGAAGGCGAATTAAACGGTTCATAAATGGTCGTTGTAAAGGAAGAGGTCAGAACGCATATTGTTGAAGTTGCCCGCCGGATCTTCACCAGGTATGGTTTCCGGAAAACCACCATGGAGGAGATCGCCAGCAGTTCGAGGATGGGGAAGAGTTCCATTTATTACTATTTTAATAGTAAGGAAGCCATCTTCCGTTCCGTGGTAGAGTTTGAAGCCACCATGCTGAAAGAGCAGCTAAACAGCATTATCAACACATACCATGCACCTGCGGAACGGCTCAAGGCCTACATACTGTTCAGGCTCCACCATGTGCGTACCCTGGAGAATTTCTACGCCGCACTGAACGAGGATTCACTCTCTCATATGCATTTTATCCTGGAGATCAGGAAAAATTTTGAGATTGAGGAACAACAGCTGGTTGGAAAGATCCTCGAAGACGGAATGAAGCAGGGAGTCTTTCAGATGACCAGTTCACAGATCGGGGCCATTGCCATCTCAACCATGATGAAGGGTCTGGAACTTCCTTTATTGCTGGATGATGCCCATAAAACCGACCGCGGGGAGCTCATGGAAGATCTGATCCGTGTGCTGCTTTACGGAATTCTTAAAAGGTAAGGTGCATCACTCCCCCAGGACCAGCGCCTTCATCTGCTCATGGATCTCCGTATTCTTGTAGATTCCTTTAAAGCGCTCGGCACCCGGGCCATAGGCGAAAACAGGGATCAGGGTGGCCGTATGCTGTCCGGTTGCAAATACGGGCTGGATAGAGGAATAATCGGGATAGCTCGATTGTCCCCGTTCCCGGAGTTCCGGTCCCAGTGCATATCCTCCCGTCTCATGATCGGCGGTAACCACAACCAGGGTATTCCCGTCTTTCTCCGCAAAATCCAGGACAACTGCAATAGCCTTTTCAAAATCGAGCATCTCACCGATCAGGGATTCAGCATTATTGGCATGACCGGCCCAGTCAATCTGGGAACCTTCCACCATTAAGAAGAATCCCTGCGGGTTCTTTGAGAGGTGACTGATGGCCAGGGTAGTGGCTTCCGGAAGAAAATCGCCCCTTCCCTCGCTGATGGAAGGCATGCCTTCGCCAGCGGGCAGAAAACCATACTTCTGGTCG
>CAYRLP010000509.1:0-2980 GCA_964424935.1 uncultured Bacteroides sp. | reverse complement strand
GGCCTGGATAGGCTCCTGGTGGTCAACGGGCACGGTGGGAACGATTTCCGGCAGATTCTGAGAGAAGTGGGGGCGGCCTACCCCGATCTGCTCCTGGCCACCTGCAACTGGTTCCAGTCGGTGGACCAGACCAGGATATTTGAAGCGGGAGGCGGACATGCCGACGAAATGGAAACCAGCCTGATGCTCTATGCGCACCCGGAGCTGGTGAAGCCCCTGGAACAGGCCGGGGAGGGCCGGGCGAAGAAGTTCGGGGTGGAGGCCCTGAATGAACCCTGGGCCTGGATGGAACGCAGGTGGAGCCGGTGTACCGAGGATACCGGGGTGGGGGACCCGCGGAAAGCCACCCGCGAAAAGGGGGAGCAGTATTTCCGGGAAGTGACCGCAAAGCTCGCCGAACTTTTTGTGCAACTGGCCGGAACAGCCCCCGGAAAAATGTATGTATAAACCCTTAATTCCATGAAGAGACGCAGATTTCTGGTACGTTCGGCTGGCCTGGCGGCCGGAACCCTGGGAGGGATCACCCTTTCGGGCGAATCCCTGTCTCCGGGGTCCATCGAACCCCTGAAAGGAAAACCACAGGCTTATCCTCTTGCCATTTCCATGTGGGAATTCTCCTGGCTGGAGCGCAGGTGGCCAGGAGCCGGGTACGAGAATTGGGACCGGGCCCTTTCTGAGCTTACGGAACGCGGTTACGATGCCATCCGCATCGATGCCTTTCCACATCTGATCTACGAGGACCCGGGACGGGAGTATACCCTCCTTCCCGTATGGAGCACGCAGGACTGGGGCAGCCCGGAGATCAACCGGGTGCAGGTGCAGCCCCGTTTGAATGATTTCCTGGATGCATGCAGGGCCCATCACGTACGGGTGGGACTCTCTTCCTGGTTCCGGACCGATACGGAGGATCTGCGCATGAAACTGACCACTGCCCGAAAGCTGGGAGAGGCCTGGCTGGCGGTACTGCGTTCCATCGATGAAGGAGGAGTCCTGGATACCATTCTGTACGTGGACCTGTGCAACGAATGGACCGGGGATGCCTGGTGCCCCTTTTTTGTGAACGATCCGCCCGAGGCACTATGGACGGGATGGGATACCGAAAAATCGAAACAATGGATGCAAGAATCCATCGCTGTGCTGAGAGAACACTATCCCGGGATCCCGTACACCTTCTCCTTTACGGGGGAGATCACGCGGGCGACCCTTTCCAGGGGACCCTTTGACATGCTTGATTTCCTGGAGCCGCATATCTGGATGAGCAGCTACAACGGCGATGAATTCTATAAAAAAGTGGGATATAATTATGAACGGTTCGACTACAGCGGTTACAGGAATATGGCCCTGCACGGTAAACGGATCTATGAGGAACAGAAGGAGTACTGGCAGCAGGGCCTGAGGGAGCAGATCCACCTGGCGGCAAGCTGGTCCGAACAGCTGTCCCAACCCCTGATCACTACCGAATGCTGGGGGGTGGTGGACTACAAGGACTTTCCCCTGCTGGACTGGGACTACGTCAAGGAGCTCTGTGCACTCGGTGCCGTGGAAGCTGCAAAGACAGGCAGATGGCTGGCCATAGCCACTAGCAATTTCTGCGGGCCCCAGTTTGTAGGCATGTGGCGGGATGTGGCATGGCACAGGACGCTGACCGATGCCATCCATGCGGCGTCTGTGGCCAGGGACCTTCAGGATACGAAGCTGGCCGGACACATGCTCCGGATGTAATGGTTCTCCAGCGATGACAAAATACCGCAGAGTTATTATAACAGTGGTTTAAATCTTATGATTGAACCAAAACAATATAATACTATGAAAACGAAAAAGTTGTTGTATATACTTTTTTTCGGAACAATAGGGTTAGTAACCATCGTATCCTGTATTAATACCAGTCACACACTACATCCTCTGATCCTTTGGTACACCAGACCGGCAGAAACATGGAATGAAGCCCTGCCTGTAGGTAACGGACGTATTGGCGCGATGGTTTTCGGGTCGTTTCCCGAAGAACACCTGCAGGTGAATGAAGAGAGCCTGTGGGCAGGTTCCAAAATTAACCACAACAATCCCGAAGCGCTTGAATACCTGGATACGATCAGGAACCTCCTTTTTGAGGATCAGGTTAGAGAGGCATTTTCATTATCACAGAAATATTTGTTGGGAACTCCCCCGAGAGTTCGTTCTTATCAAACCTTGGGTGACATTCATATAAATATTGGGCACGATTCGGCAGGTATAACGAATTATAAGAGACAACTGGATCTGAGAACCGGGATTGCTTCAGTTTCATATGAGTGGCAGGGTAAAAAATATATCCGTGAAGTTTTTGCTTCTGCCCCTGATAATGTCATTATTGTAAGGATACGTTGTGAGGGAGGAAAGATGGAAGCTACCATTAATATGCAGCGAGAAAAAGATGCCTCAGTATCCGTACATGACCACTCTCTCGAACTTGTTGGTCAGATCATAGATGAAGATAGTCCCCAAACCGGACCAGGCGGAGCACATATGCGGTTCGCAGCTCTTGCCGATATTCGACCGGAAGGCGGAGTCGTAGTTGCTAATTCAGACGGCCTCGAGGTGCAGGGTTCGTCATCATTTGTTTTGGTTTTCACAGCCGCAACAGATTATAACAGGGAGCTGCTAGATGTTGATCCCACAATCGACCCTCTGGCAAAATGCCGGGAAATTCTGTCGCAATTGCCAGAAAGCTATGACAAATTGATGAACGCTCATATCAAGGATCATCAACAGCTTTTTAACCGTGTTGACCTCAGGCTTTGCGATGAAAACGTTGATACGATTTCAACGGACATCAGATTACAGCGGGTGCAGGCAGAAGCAGATGACAAACACCTTGAAGAGTTGTATTACCAGTACGGCAGGTATTTACTTATGGGAAGTTCAAGGGCGCCCGGTGTATTGCCCGCCAACCTGCAAGGAATTTGGAATAAAGACATTACAGCTGCCTGGAACAGTGATTACC
>CAYRLP010000508.1:0-2989 GCA_964424935.1 uncultured Bacteroides sp. | reverse complement strand
AGGTAGGCCATCAGCAGGAAGCAGGCCAGGTAAATCAGGTAGCTGCCTTTAAGGAGAATGGTGGATACCGGGCGTTTGCGATGAATCCGGAAAGGCTTAAGAATGATAATCGCTATGATGTAAATAAGGAGAAAGGCCGCAATAAATATGAAATGTAAAAGGAAATTCATATCTGATGTTCAGATGAATTAACGTTGATCTACTCCGGGGTGCCTTTAACAGCCTCTTTAATCTTGGCTTCAATCTCTTCTGAAAGTTCAGGATTATCCCTTAGTAGGTTACGTACCGCATCCCGGCCCTGACCCAGCCTTGTTTCCCCGTAACTGAACCAGGAACCGCTTTTCTTGAGAATATTCAGGTCCACTCCCATATCGATTAACTCGCCTGTTTTGGATATTCCCTGGCCATAAAGGATGTCAAATTCCGCCTTACGGAACGGCGGAGCCAGTTTGTTCTTTACCACCTTCACCCGGGTCCGGTTGCCCTGCACGTCTTCGCCCTCTTTCAACTGTCCGATCCGCCGGATGTCAACGCGTACAGAGGCATAGAACTTCAGGGCATTTCCACCCGTAGTCGTTTCCGGATTGCCGAACATCACCCCGATCTTTTCACGCAGCTGGTTGATGAAGAAGCAGGTGGTATTGGTCCGGTTGATATTGGCTGTCAATTTTCGGAGCGCCTGCGACATGAGCCTGGCCTGCAAACCCATCTTTGAATCTCCCATTTCCCCTTCGATTTCAGATTTGGGAGTCAGGGCCGCCACGGAATCAATAACAATAATATCTATGGCACCTGAGCGGATCAGGTGATCGGCAATTTCAAGTGCCTGTTCTCCATTATCGGGCTGCGAAATATAGAGGTTTTCGATATCCACCCCCAGCTTTTTGGCATAGAACCGGTCAAAGGCATGCTCTGCATCGATAAAAGCCGCGATACCGCCACTCTTCTGGGCTTCCGCAATAGCATGGATTGCCAGGGTTGTTTTTCCCGAGGATTCAGGTCCATAGATCTCAATCACCCTTCCCCGAGGATAGCCTCCAACGCCAAGAGCCAGATCCAGACCAAGCGATCCGGTGGGAATTACCTGAACGTCCTCGATTGCATTATCGCCCAGTTTCATGATCGTACCTTTCCCATAACCCTTTTCAATCTTGTCCAGGGTCAGCTGTAGTGCTTTCAGTTTTTCCTGTTGGTTGTCACTGCCGTTTCCGTTGCTCATTCTATTTTACTGGTTAATGTGATAATTCAGCGAAGATCTGTGTGCTGTGATCCTTGGTATTCACTTTTTCAATGATCTTCTCAATATACCCTTCTTCATTAATGAGGAAGGTCGTCCGGATAATTCCCATATAGCTTTTCCCGTACATCTTTTTCTCGCCCCATGCCCCGTAATCCTGAAGCACTTTTTTATCCGTATCAGAAATCAGCCTGAATGGAAGCTTATATTTGTTTTTGAATTTGGTATGCGATTTTTCACTGTCCGCACTCACGCCAATTATTTCAAAGCCCTGTTCGAGAAATTTTGCATAATTATCTCTGAGATCACATGCTTCCGCGGTACATCCTGGCGTATCGTCCTTGGGATAGAAATAAAGGACCACTTTTTTCCCTCTGAATTCCTCCAGGGTGATCCATTCACCGTTTTCGTCTTTGGCTCTGATCGCAGGAGCAAGGTCGCCTTCTTTTAAATGTGACATAACAAAACCAAATTATAAAGGTAAGAAGATTGGCTTAAACAGGGCATCATTGAACGTGCATCTTTATTAACAATTCAGGTCTCCCGGATGCCATGGATTATTACTATTTTTGAACTTCTAAGATGGACTTATATGATGTTAAAACAAGTTATCAAGTCTTTTGTTCCGCTGGCCGCCCTGTTGTTGTTCGTGACCGGGGAAAATCTGGCAGGGCAGCAGCTGGCCGTGGATAAAGAGACACTGAGAGAGATTTCTCTGGAGCAGTTTGAGAAGCATGATTTCCGGAACGCGTATTCCGGATTCCGTACCCTGATGGAACAGGGAGACCGGGATCCGGTGACCGGCTATTATACGGGGAGATGCCTGGTCGCCTTGAATGAAGGATTGGATGAGGCCATTGAATTGCTTTACAGGGCTTCCAGAGAGAATGTGACCGGGGATGCGGTTCTTTATCTTGGAAGAGCCTATCAGCTGAATTACAATTTTCACGATGCAATACGCTGCTATGAGCAGTTTGAAAGGACGGCCAGCAAGCAGGAGCGGAAGGAGTATGATGTGAAACGTCGGATCGAAACCTGCCGGAGTGCCAGAGAGATTACTTCCAGCTACAATCCCTACGAGGTTATGAATGTGACATTCCTGGATCTTTCGGACTCAGTGCAGTATTCCCAGGTGAAAATGAAGGGAGGGGATCTGGGCCGTAAGCCGGAAATTTATTTTCAAACAGATGAGGACCGGACCGGACTCACTGCCCTGATGTTCATGCCCGGGGATCCGGTCAGGGGAGACTATATCTATTTCTCCGGATACGGGAAGGGAGCAAAGGACGGTGCACAGATCTTCAGGGTCCGGAAAGCGGCGGCGAATACCTGGGGAGAACCTCAGGAACTGAAAGCCCTGAATGGTCCGGGTGATGAAATTCTCCCCTATTTTGATCCCATTGAGAACGATCTCTATTTTGCATCAGACGGAAGGGATGGAGTGGGTGGATTTGACCTGTATAAATCACACTTTGATATGGAGCGGGATCAGTGGTCCGAACCGGTAAACCTGGGGTTTCCGGTGAATTCGGCTTCCGATGAATTCCTGCTCCTCCCGGGCTCGGACCTGGGAATGGTACTTTTTTTCTCCAACCGGCAGGGAACAGATTCCACCGTGACGGTCTACAGGGTATATCTGACGGAACCCACGAAAAAGATAAGCTCGGACGATCCCAGCCTGCTGCGCAAGATTGCAATGTTGGGAGGGGTGGCAGGGGAAGTCCTTGCTGAACTGGAGCGACCGGATCTGCA
>CAYRLP010000507.1:0-3009 GCA_964424935.1 uncultured Bacteroides sp. | reverse complement strand
TCACCTGGATGTTTGGTGTAGCAGCCAGGAACTCATCAAAGATCCGGGGATAGGACACCTGTAACTGAAGCATGGTATCGATCATGTATTTTTGCGAGGAACCTAGAAACTGGAAACTGTATTGGATCTGTTTCCTTCCGCTGACCATTTCTTCCTGCCAGAGACCCTTCTTGCCGCTTGCATAGGATTCGATCGAAAAGCTCATATTGGAGCCGTTGTTTGTTTCCTCAGTGATGGTTTGTCTTCCATCGGACTGTGGCAGGTATGTACTCACACTGACCGGTTCACTGAAGCCCTCGAACGACATGGCCAGACTGACCTCGTACACAGTCTTGGGCAGGAATTTTCTGAACCCGTAGTCCCAGAACAGGATCTTCATGACCACCATAACGATGGAAATCAAGATCATTGAAAAGGCGATAATCCTGTAAGATTTCAAAACAAGCTTCTACAATAGATCAACTTCGCGGGTGCAGTAAGTACAATACGTAATTCATCGTGATTTGTTTCGAAGGTGACCACTTTGAAGTATAAAGGCTACCGGGGAAGAGGTGTTATAGAAATTCTGAAACCTGCAATTACCGCGGCATGGAACAGGATAATCCCCTGAGATACTCCTTTAAATCTTAACCGGTTCTTAACAACTTGGTAATGACCATGTAACTGCTGATTGGTTTCTTTGAGGTGAATTTGAATGCAATGTTAAACGAATCTTACGAAACGGTTAACGGAACCTTAAATGAACCTTAAATGAACCTTAAATCAGTACTTTTCACAACAGCTCTTCTGTACATTGCGGCAATCACATATGCCCAGGAGACGGAAGAGTTTAAGCCCTACGGCAAACCATTCTTAAAGATCTATACAAACTACCACAGCACCTTCTCCGATGGGGAGGCCAGCAGGGTCTTCGAGATCCAGCGAGCATACCTGGGGTACCAGGTACAGCTCAGCAAGAAGTTCTCGGGGAAACTGAACCTGGATGTGGGTGACCCGCATTTCGGCGATCTCCAGATGACCGCCTACCTGAAGAATGCCTATGTGCAATATGCCAGCGGGAAATGGGTGGCACAGCTGGGGATGATCGGTCTTTACCAGTTTAAGCTCCAGGAAGACCTGTGGGGCGGGCGCTACCTCTACAAGTCCTTTATGGACGAGCACAAATTCGGTCCAAGCGCCGATCTTGGTGCCTTCGTGGCTTACCAGGTCCATGAGAAGGTGGGGGTTGACGTGACCATCGCCAACGGAAACGGGTACAAGTCCATCCAGTCGGACACAACCCTGAAATACAGCCTGGGTGTGACCCTGGAACCCATTGACGGGCTTGATTTCCGGGCCTCATACGATCACATGGGTCCCGATTCCCCCCAGCAGACCGTGGCTCTCTATCTGGGCTATTCAGTGAACAAAGTAAATGTGGGAGCGGAATACAACAAGCAGTGGAACCATAGTATGGTAGAATCCCAGGATTTTTCAGGGATCTCTTTCTACGGTTCCTACCAGTTGGAGCAGATCCGCTTCTTCGGCCGTTACGACCGCCTCTCCTCCATTGTGATCGGGGGGGATACGGATCCATGGAACTACGGGAAAGACGGACAGTTATTCATCGCGGGCGTGGAATTCAATCCCGTGAAAGGATTGATGGTCACCCCCAACTACCAGGGCTGGATCCCGGCCGACGGAAGCCCCGTCTTGCATTCAGCCTACCTGAGTCTTGAAATCAAATTCTAATTAATAGCATTTAAAAGAAATGAAAGCATTTACAGTAATTTTAGCTGCAGCCCTCCTGTTCGCATCGTGTAACAGTGGAAATCCGGACCGTCAATCCGGAGAAGACAGATCGGGTTCGGTAAGCCTCACCGCGGCTGGGGCCACTTTTCCCCTCCCCTTCTATAACCTGGCTATCAAGAATTATAGCGAAAAATCCGGTGTAAACCTTACCTACGGCGGAATAGGTTCCGGTGGCGGGATCAGGAGCCTGAAGGACCGTGTGGTCGATTTCGGGGCCACGGATGCCTTCCTGACACCGGACCAGGAGGCCGAGATGCCCGCAGAGATCGTGCATATCCCCACCTGTATCGGAGCGGTGGTGATCGCTTACAATCTTCCGGGTGTGGATGAACTGAAGCTCTCCAATGAGAACCTGCAGGATATCTTCACGGGGAAAATCACCAATTGGAAAGATGAAAGAATCGGTACGACCAATCCCGGTCTTACTCTTCCCGACCTGGCTGTAACGGTGGTACATCGTTCGGACGGCAGCGGAACAACCTATATCTTCAGCGATTTCATGAGCAAGATCAGCCAGGAATGGGAGTCTGCCGTGGGCAGGGGTAAATCTCTGCAATGGCCCACAGGTATAGGAGCCAAAGGTAATCCCGGGGTGGCGGGAACCATCAGTCAAACGGAAGGTGCAGTGGGATACATTGGTTCCGAATATGCCTTTGCTCAGAAAATTTCATTCGCCGAGATCGAGAACAGTGTGGGGAACTATGTCTCTCCCAACCTGCAGTCAATCAGCGCAGCAGCCCAGGGTGATGTTCCCGCCGATACCAAGGTGATGCTGACATGTTCTTCCGATCCCGGGGCCTACCCCATCAGTGGATTTACCTGGTTGATCCTTTACAAGGAACAGGACTATAACAACAGGTCGAAAGCCCAGGCAGAAGAAACCCTTCACTTCCTCTCCTGGATCATCGAAAAAGATGCACAGGCACTTGCTCAGCAGGTGAATTATGCCCCCCTGCCGGCAGCAGCCGTGGCCCGTGCCAGGGAGATCCTCGGAACGGTTGACTATGATGGTGTGCCCATCTTGCAGTAACGTATAGAAAACCCCAATGAACAGTGAGAAAGTAGTCAGGATCCTCCTTTTTCTTTCTTCAATCATTATCATACTGATTGCTTCCGGAATGGTGCTGTCCCTGATGAACGGCTCCATTCCCGTTTTTAAGGAATTCGGACTGCGGTTTATTGTATCGGCCCAGTGGAATCCTACTGAAGGGAAGGAAG
>CAYRLP010000506.1:1524-3013 GCA_964424935.1 uncultured Bacteroides sp. | reverse complement strand
GGTCTGCCCGATCCGGATCTGCGGGGGCACCGTGTCGGTAAAAACCATGTCCACCGCAAACCGGCCGTTCTGAACTTCCGGATAGATCTTGGTAATAATCCCGGTATAGGGAACGCTGGCAAAGTCACACTCGCCCTTCAGACCGGTCTGTATCCGGGCAATATAGTGTTCGTCTATATCGACCCGAAGCTTGTAGGATTCCAGAATATTGATAGTCCCAACCCGGGTGCCATAGGTGACCACCTCCCCGATCTCCGGATTCAGCGTGGCCAGTTCACCGTCGACAGTGGCCTTGATATTCAGATTCTCCATACGGCCCTGAATGATCCTCATACTGGTCTGCAGATTTTCCGCCGAAGCTTCCAGGGAATTGATCTGAATGGACCGGTAAATGGAATCGTTTTTATAGTTCTCCAGGACCAGATCCAACATCTCCTGGGAGGATTCATAGGCTTCCTTGGACTGGTCATACTCCTCCCGGGATATGTGACCCTCTTCCCGCAGGACTTTGTTATTATCATACATCCGCTTGGATTGCTGCACCTGAATCTGCAGCTCAATGATCTGCTGCCTGTACTGAAGTCGAACCTGGTCCATGCTCAGACGTGCCGTTCTCAGTTCATTGATGGCCCGGACCACCTGGGCCTCACTGTTGGTGATTTCAAGCCGGAGGTTGTCATTGGCCAGCCGGAGGATCACATCCCCCTTCTTGACCATGTTGCCCTCCTCGATCAGGATCTCCTGTACACTCCCGCTTTCCACGGCATCCAGATAGACCGTTGTAATCGGTTCCACTGTTCCCTGCACCGTGATGTAGTCCTGGAATATATCTCTTTTAACCTCATCGATGGTGATGCGGGAGACATCCACATTGTATTTGGAACTCTTATCACCAAAAATAATGACCGCCAGTACGGCGATTATCAAGGCTCCGAAAAGGAGATACCAGATCATTTTACGGGTCAGGAATCCCTTCTTCTCAATTTTACGGTCCATGCCGTCCATTTCAGTCATAGTCGAAGTTTTTATTACTCGACCTGTAGTGCACGTATTGTGCCAAATAAACTATTGTACTGTTTCCCTGCAACTTAGCTTGCAGCATCTCCAGAAGAGCAAAAAAAAAGTGTTCGATTTTGGGATTCGAGTGTACGTTTTCGTACACTTCACTATCGTATTTTTGTTATATTATTTGCCTATATCCCTGAAATATAATTATTTAATAAATAAGGCATCCTTTTTGAACATTCTAGGAGTCAAATGCATTTAAGAACTATGATGGAACAGAAAATTGGTAGAATTTTAGCAGTGGATGACAACGAGGACATCCTGTTTGCCCTGAAATTATTATTGAGGCCTCACGTGGAACTGATTGAAACGCTTTCCAGCCCGGAGCGTATCCCTGAAACCATGAAAAAGCAGGATTGGGATGTGATCCTGCTGGATATGAATTTCACCAAGGATGCCATCAGCGGCCAGGAAGGCTTTGATG
>CAYRLP010000506.1:0-1514 GCA_964424935.1 uncultured Bacteroides sp. | reverse complement strand
TAGCAGATCCTGGAGATCGACAACCAGGCCGTGGTAGTCTTCATTACTGCATACGGGGACGCGGAAAAAGCAGTAAAAGCCATTAAAATGGGAGCAACAGACTTCATTCTGAAACCCTGGCAGAACGAGAAGATCCTGGCCACCATCAACTCGGCCATCAGTCTGAGGCGCACCCGGATCCAGGCACAGAACCTGAAACTCAAGCAACAGGAGATCAGTGCCGTACTGGACCAGCCCTACACCGATTTCGTAGGACAATCCCCGGAAATGTACGAGGTGTTCAATACCATCAAAAAGGTGGCTGCCACCGATGCCAACGTACTGATCCTGGGTGAAAACGGAACGGGCAAGGAACTGGTGGCCCGGGCGCTTTACCGGAATTCTCTACGGAAAGACGAGGTCTTTATCAGTGTGGACCTGGGATCCATTCCTGAAACCCTGTTCGAAAGCGAACTCTTCGGGCATGAGAAAGGGGCATTCACAGACGCCCACAAAATGAAACAGGGCCGCTTCGAAATTGCCTCATCCGGAACCCTGTTTCTCGACGAGATCGGAAATCTGACCTATCCCCTCCAGTCGAAATTGCTTACGGTTCTGGAACGGCGTGAAATTTCAAGGGTCGGTTCCACCAAAGCCATTCCCATTGATGTGCGGCTGATCTGTGCCACCAACAACAACATACACCAGGATGTGGCAGACGGGGTCTTCCGCCAGGACCTGCTCTACAGGATCAATACCGTGGAAGTGCACCTGCCGGCCCTGAGGGACCGTACGGGTGACATCCCCCTGCTGGCCGATCACTTCCTGAAAATATACAGCAGGAAATACCGGAAATCCATCCGTAACATCCAGTCCTCAGCCATAAAAAGGCTGAACCAGTACAACTGGCCCGGAAATGTCAGGGAGCTTCAGCACGCCATTGAACGGGCCGTGATCATGTGCGAAGGAACCAGCCTGGGACCGGATGATTTCATCCTCTCTTCCGGGGTGAGGAGCGGCGGAGGACTGGAACTGGATTCCTACAATCTGGAGGATATTGAAAAGACGATCATCGAAAAAGTACTGAAAACAAATCAGGGGAATGTGACCCAGGCAGCAACGCAGCTGGGCCTTACCCGCACCTCACTATACCGTAGAATGGAAAAGCATGGTCTTTAAACAGTTTCGTTTTAATATTATACTCAGGGTATTGTTGCTGACCGCCACCTGCCTTTCCCTGTTCATCACCCTGAACAGCACATTCACCTTTACGCCCATCCTGGTCGCGGGACTGATCATCTACCAGGTATGGTCGCTGATCAGGTATGTGGACCGTACCAACAGGGAACTGGCCGGATTCCTGGAATCCATCCGCTACTCCGAATTTACGCGGACCTTCCAGATCAGTGACAGCGGCAGCTCCTTCGATGAGCTCAATGAAGCCTTCAATGATGTGATGAAGGATTTCCAGCAGGTGAGATCCGAACGGGAGGAACATTTCCATTACCTGCAGAGCATTGTCCAGGATATTGACG
>CAYRLP010000505.1:0-3014 GCA_964424935.1 uncultured Bacteroides sp. | reverse complement strand
ACCGTGCTCCCCTCAATCACTACTTCCTTTAATCCGATTATGGAAGGAGTAAGCTTTACCACGTGTGCGACACCCGGAAGCAGCGTAGTGTCCTTTATGTAGTACCCCAGATAAGAGATGCGGAGGTTGAAAACGGAGTCCGCGGATACATAGGTGAAGATCCCGTTAAAATCGGTGACAACCCCTGACTGGTTTACCAGAACATGCGAAAAGGGAAGGGACTCTCCTGTTTTCATATCGATCACCCGTCCGGATAACCTGTATTTCCTGATGATCTCCGGAACGGAACGCCTGTAGATGGTAAATACTTCTCCTATCTGCCGGACTTCCAGTGGCAGGTCCTTGATCAGAAAACGGATGGCCGTTTCCGGATTATCAAAAGTTCGTTGAAGGGTGACATCGTATTCGGAAAGCTGCTTGTCGTCAAATGAAAGCTGTACCCTGTACTGTTTGGCCAGTCCTAGCAGGACCTGGTTCAGCGGTTCCTGCTCTGCCCGGATCTCAATCTCCTGTCCGGACAGCGAAACATGAAAAAAACACAAAAATACAATTAAGACCATGGGTGCTCTATTCCCTGGCAGGATAGACCACGTATATATTCCCGGTTTGACGTTCATATTCAAGATCAAATGGCAGGCAGAGCAAAGATAGAATATTCTCTACCGATTGATCGAGGGAAAAATTCCCCGAGTAGACCTGCTGCATCATTTCAGGTGTTTCAATAACAATGCCATATTGACGTTCAATCTCTTCAAAAACCAGACGGAGGGGTGTGGACCCGAACATGATCAGATTATCGGTCCATCCGGGTTCCGGTCTGTGGTTGGCCACTTTGGATACGGTGAACCCCCCATCCCGGGTCAGTACGCTTACCTCTTCAGGAGATAAGATAACGCTTTTGCCCGTTGCCGGATCCGTGACCCGGACACTCCCCGTATGGCAGGTAACTCTGTAATCGCTTCCCCTGGCGAATACATTAAACGTGGTACCCAGGACCTCGGTGAAGGCACTGGAGGAGACCACCCTGAATTTCTTCCCTTCTTTCACCCTGAAAAAGGCTTCCCCGTCGAGTTCCACCTTCCTGGATATAAACCACCAGTAAGGATGATAGTTCAGTTTGGTGGCAGCATTCAGTTCCACCTCCGACCCATCGGGAAGCTGCAATGAGGTATGAACCCCCTGGGGACAATAGGTTTTCACGGTATAGAACCTCATGAGGCCGGCGACAGAAAGAAGGAGAACCAGAGATGCAGCCAGGGCAATCCACCGTTTACCGGGAAGTTTACGTCGGACCAGCTCTGGAGACCGGTCCTCCTCCATGATCTGTTCCTCAATCTCTTTCCAGACCTTTTCCTTGCTTTTGGCCCACGGGATACTTACACCGCGGAATATCTGATCGGGATATTCAGCCCGTTCTTGAGGATCCATATGTCTGTTTTCCTGGTTCATCAGGTTACTAACTCTTTTCTTAACTGGGCGAGCACAGCGCTCACTCTTTTTTCAATAGCTTTTACACTCAGTGATAGTCTTTCAGCAATTTCCCGGTAGGTGAGTCCGTCCACCCTGCTCATCAGGAAAACAATGCGCTGGTTCTCCGGAAGCGCCCCCAGGACCCGCTCATAGGTTTCCTCCAGTTCCCTGGCCTGCATTACTTCCTCAGGACTTGTACCCATCTGTTCAAACCGGATCTCCTTAGGCATGTTATTCCAGAGGCGTTCGCGACGGAAGTAGCTAATGAACAGATCACCTGCAATTTTATAGAGCAGGGCCACATCCTTATTCGGATCCAGTTCCATCTTCTTTTCCCAGATACGCATGAAGGTATCCTGAGCCAGATCTGTGGCGACATGCACATCCCCGCTACGGTAGTAGAGATAACTCCGGATGGGATCAAAGTACAGATCGAATAGGATCTTAAACTGCTCCTGGGTCACTTGCTCTGCTTTCGGTTTGCTGTAAAACTACATATTGTCAATGAACTAATTTGAAGGAAGACCGGTTTTCAGGACGAAAACCGGCCCTCAACCTTCCAATTAACCAAAGCTATGGTCTACCACCAACCCTTATGCTGTCTCATGTTCTTATGATGACGCTCAAATCCATCCTTGAATCTGCAGGCATTCAGTTCGATCTCTTCAGTCACCCCGTCTTTGGTCACCGTGGCTATATTATCGCACTCTCCGTCACCATAATCGATGATCATGGTCTCCCCGTTGCGGGTGATTTCAACTGTCCCGCTCAGCGGATACCTGCAGGAACGGTCGATCAGGAGGTCTGTAACTGTTCTTGAAAATGTGATCTCATCGTTCACAGTGATAGTCCCGCTTCCATTCACATACAGGATGTCATCATCCCATTCCGGGGTACCAAATCCAGCCTCCCATTTTCTTTCTCCTGAAAATTCACGTACAATTTCATAAGGTTCCCCGTCCCTTTCGAAGGTCGTGGTAGTAGAAGATTCAATAGAAATCACCTGGAAACCGGCGACGATGCCTTCGTTGGTGATGGTTGCTGATATGGAAATTTCCCGTTTCCCGATGGTCAGATTATCGGAGGTCACGGTATAGTACGCTCCATCTACGGTGATGGTATCGGACATATAGATGTTAATGGTCCCTGTTTTTGCCATTCCCATCCGGCCGCTGCACCCGTCAGTGTAATCGATGGTGATATTCTTGGGAAATACATCGCTGTCCACGGTAACGGTGGCACAACGGGGAAAATGATGTCCGAAGAACAGGTGGGATCCGCCGATCATCATACCCTTTGCAAGCAAATGGCCACCGAAACGGGCCGCTGCAATATCGCTATCCATTGCTTCAGCCGCCTTCAAATCGGCCACTTCCTCTTCTGCTATGGTGACTGCATCCCCCAGGTTTTCAAAGCTGTTTCCTGATTTTTCGCAACCTGCCATAAACATCGCTATTACTGCTCCTGCAGTTATGATCCATATTCTTTTCATTGTTTCAAGATTTAAATGGAATATTGATTTATCTGTGATTTTTCCCTTATAC
>CAYRLP010000504.1:0-3024 GCA_964424935.1 uncultured Bacteroides sp. | reverse complement strand
ACCCCGGAGAAAACCGGAAGGTCCATTGATTACCGGCTGGATTTCCTGTTCCCTAAATCCCTGTTCGGTTTAAAACACTCCTACATTGTACTAGGACCCAGGGGCTCCGCTTTCAAGGGGAATTTCAAATACATCGGGGGGAACGAGGAGTTTGATGTGATCTCGCATCAGTGGGGCGTCGGCGGGGGCCTGGAGAACCGTACTTCGTTGACACCGAGACTTAACCTGGTTGTCACAGCCGGGCTTGATTACTATTTGCCCAGCACCCTGCATGGGCACGATACCGCCTACAGTCCCGACGACGATAATGTGAACCCCAGAAACGACAACCAGAATGACGATGAACCTTTTACGTACAAAGATGCGGATAAGGCAATTGCCCAACCCAGGTTCATACCATTTGCTTTGCTTGGCTTAACCTTTAATCTGTAAGATATGGAAATAAATAACCAGCTCATATACGGTATTATTCCACCCCATATGGCGGAACGGATCCTGGAAAACGGATCCGCGGAGCAAAAGAAAAGAATCGGGAACTACATCCGCATTGCCGGACAGATACGCGGTCAGCGCCAACAGCTTGCTGATCTTACAAAAAAAGGACTGGCTGAGGAAGGAGAGCGTAATCGCCTGGTATATGACGCACGCAACGGATCACAGCTTCCGGGTCACCTGGTGCGCAGTGAGGGAGACGGACCCACCTCGGATGCAGCAGCGGACGAAGCCTACGACGGCTCCGGTGCAACCTATGATCTCTACAAAGAGGTGTTCGGACGGAACTCCATCGATAATCAGGGGATGGACCTGATCTCGACCGTTCATTATCTGGAAGGGTATGACAACGCTTTCTGGAACGGGGAGCAAATGGTGTATGGAGATGGTGATGAGGATCTGCCGGAGGAGGAAAGGCTCTTTAACCGCTTCACCAAAGTCATTGATATTATCGGGCATGAGCTGACCCACGGGGTGACCCAGTACGAGGCTAACCTGGTATACAGGAACCAGCCCGGTGCCCTGAATGAATCCATTTCGGATGTATTCGGATCCCTGGTGAAACAACGTGCAAAGAACCATACGGCCGAACAGGCAGACTGGCTCATCGGGGAGGGATTGTTCACCAGCAATGTGGATGCAGAGGGCATCCGCTCCATGAAGGCACCCGGTACGGCATATGATGATCCCATCCTCGGCCGTGATCCCCAGCCCGGACATATGGATGATTATGTGGAAACCAGCTCGGATTATGGCGGGGTTCATATTAATTCCGGCATTCCGAACAAGGCTTTTTACAATGTTGCTACTGAAATAGGGGGCTATGCCTGGGAAAAGGCCGGTGCGATCTGGTATAAAACCCTGTGTGATGAGTTGGAATCCTCTTCGGATTTCCAGGCGGCTGCCAATGCGACCTATAAAGTAGCTGGAGAGCTTTATGGAAAGGATAGCACAGAGCAGCGTGCCGTGTTCAACGGTTGGAAGGCTGTGGGTTTGATCCCTGGCTCCGATGGCCAGAGCGGATGCCGGAACTTTATTCAGGGAGTCTGGCGCAGTATTTTTGGGCCGAGACAGGCTTCATGACGGGATGAATCAGGAATCGTTTCATATTTCCTTCATGCGTTACGGCGGGTTTGCCGGAAGAACGAGCCGTGCAGAGATTGACAGCACGGAACTGGACGAGACGGAAGCCGGCGAGTTAAGTCATATGATCGTTCAATCCGGTTTTTTCGAAATACTTGCCCTGAGCCCCCAGGTTCTCCAGATGCCTGATCAGTTCTCCTATGAGATCACCATTGAACATGGCGGGAAAAAGAGGACCCTGGAATTGAATGATACCAACGTACCTGAACTACTGCGCCCCCTGATCAACCACCTAGTCCGGGTATCCCGAAAATCAAGAATGAACCGTTAACTCACTTAGTGCCTGAACTTTCTCCGTGGACCGGGCTTAAAAAGACTGGGTCAGTGCGGAACGCCACCAGGAATAATAGGTGCTTTCAAGCTCCCTTGCAGAGGGCATCGGATAGTAAATATAATCCTCCTGGTTCCCCACAAAGAAGCCGGTCTTAATGGTCCGGTAGGAGAGCTCCCCCTTAATTTGCCTGATCACTGTTTTAGTCACCCTTTTATCAGACTGCATCAGGGTTGACAGACACTCTCTCAGATGATCCGGGTTCGGATAGGGAAGATCGTGAATGGGTGCTTTCGGATCCCTGGCCAGTTTGTTCAGTTTCAGTTCAGCCAGGAACACGGCAGGTGCCCAAACAGGTTTCTTCGGGTCCGTAAGGAAACCGATGAATCTGGGTGGAGTAAGTTTGCTTGCTACCCGGGTGCCGATGGGATTGAATTGCTGATATAGATGTACCAGGTCCTGTTCGTCGGGGGTGTAGTTACCGGCCTTCAGCTCAAGCACCTTCCCGTCGTCGGTGACCAGGTACAAACTTTTCATGGCCCTTAGCGGTGTATTTTCCAGTACCCTGTAAATGGATAAATAGAGGGAACGTTTAGGTTCTCCGTCCTTATAGGGGACCAGTCTTTCCTTCAGATAGTTCACGGGCAGATTTTCCAGCCGGGAAGGGTCCAGCTCCAGAAAAATGGCCTGTCCGCGCAACCTTTTGCGGGTTCCAACGGCCAGATAGTTACCGAATTCGGCCGGGGGAAGGTGGGAGGCGATCAGCGACTCCGGGGTGAGGGAGAGGTATATGTACTGTGTCATGATAAAAGCAGTTATGATGGGAAAAGTAAGATGGGTAGATTAGATTCCTGAAGGATCTTTTTAAAGAGATTGGGCCTGAAAAGCTTCTCAAAGATGCCCCGTTTGTGTACCGTAAATGAGAGCAGGTTAATCTTATTTTTGACGGCAAACTCCTTTATACCATGATAGACATCCTCATCCTCAATGAGATGGCATCGGATGTGGTGCTCCCCATATTCTTCCTTCAGCTGTGAATTCAGCTCATCCATTCGCTCCGTTTTCGCTGGATTGCGTTCCGTGTCAATATGTATACAGGTTACCTGCTTATCGAAGGG
>CAYRLP010000503.1:0-3029 GCA_964424935.1 uncultured Bacteroides sp. | reverse complement strand
CTCCGACCTTCAGCGTGGTTTTATCCGTGCGGAAGTCATGAAATATGAAGACTTTGTTTCACTGGGATCAGAGCAGGCCTGCAAGGACAAGGGAAAGCTTTCGGTGGAAGGCAAGAACTATGTCGTGGAGGAGGCTGATATTCTGCATATTCGATTTAACGTATGATGAAGCTGCGACGTTCAACCCGGCCGGGACCGGGTAGATTCCTGCTGGCGCTTGCACTCTGCCTGCTGGCTTTCACACCCCTGGAGGCACAATGGCTCAAATCGGTGCAGTTCGATGGTAACGATATGGCCCAGGATCTGGCTGAAGCACTGACTTTCCATAAATTCCCCACCTACGACCAGTACCTGGAGATGATGCAGCTGTTTGCCTCCGGGCATCCGGATATCTGCAGGCTGGATACCATCGGTTTTTCGGAAGAGGGCCGCCTGGTGCTGGTCCTGAAGATCAGTGACAATGTGAACCTGGAGGAGAAGGAAGCCGCTTTTTTATATTCCTCCACCATGCATGGCGACGAGATCGTGGGCTTTGTGCTCATGCTCCGGCTCATCGATCTGCTGCTTTCCGATTACGGGAGTGACAGCGAGATCAACGCCCTGGTCAATAATCTGGAAATATGGATCAATCCGCTGGCCAACCCGGACGGCAGCTATTCAGGAAACGACGGCATGTCGCTGGAAGGGGCCGCGCGGGAGAACAGCCTGGGGACCGACCTGAACCGGGATTTCCCGGAAGCCACGCGGGGGGAACCGGATGATACGACAAACCGGGACGCGGAGACCAGGAGCATGATGGTGTTCCTGCGGGAAAAGCGGTTTACCATGGCAGCCAACCTGCACAGCGGCGAGGAGGTGGTTAACTATCCATGGGACGGGCGCCCCGCACTGATTGTGGATGATGACTGGTACCGGTTTATCTCCCGTGAGTATGCGGATGAAGCCAAGGCTGTGGATCCCGGGTATATGACGAATTTTGAAAATGGCATTACCAACGGCTGGGCCTGGTACGAAGCGCTCGGAACGAGGCAGGACTATATCAACTACTACCTGGGAGGCAGGGAAGTGACCCTGGAACTTTCTATCGAGAAACTGATCCCCTCGGCTGATCTGGAGCACTACTGGAATGTGAACCGCCGCTCCCTGATCAACTATATGTCCCAGTGCCTGTACGGGATCCGGGGAACGGTTACAGACCTGGATAACGGCCAGCCGGTGAAAGCCAGGATCTTCGTGGAGAATCACGACAGCGCCTATTCGTCCGTTTACAGTACAGCCGATGACGGGGATTTCTACCGCTTGATCAAGGAGGGGGTCTATGACCTGGTCGTTTCTGCCCCGGGCTATCTCAACGATACCGTCTATAATGTGGATGTGACCGATTACCAGGCCACCTGGCTGAACATTCAGCTGGAGCCCTACGGAATGCAGGTCACACCGCCGGAGGCCCCGGCCTTCCGCCTCTATCCCAATCCGGCCGTTCATCAGGTAATGGTGGAACCGGTGAACATGCCTGAAGGGGAGGTGGAGCTGTTGGTACTTACCATCGATGGCAGGAGGGTGATCCACCGGATTTTGGATTACCGCGGATCCGGATTTGAAATTTCCACCGCGCAGCTGGAACCGGGCATCTACCTGGTCCGCTGCACCCAGGGAACCCGATCCGAGGTCCGACGACTGATGGTGATTGAACCATAATGACTGCATTCCCATATGTTTTACTACTTTTATCAGGGAAACTCATAGATCAATGTATATGAAACAGGGCACCGGGAATTCAGAAAGACGTATTCTGCCACTGCTTTTGATCCTTATGATACTGGCTCTGGCCGGCAGGAGCGGGACCGTTCTGGCCCAGGAAATCACCACCGGATATGAGCCCACCTCCAGGATCCTTTTTATTTTTGATGCCTCCAACAGCATGGCCGGCCAGTGGGGCGGGGAACGGAAGATCGATATGGCCCGGGAAGTGCTGTTTGACATGGTGGACAGCCTGGAACGCCTGGATCTGGTGGAAATGGCCCTGCGTGTATACGGCCACCAGAGCCCGGTCCCTCCCCAGGATTGCAGTGATACCAAGCTGGAAGTACCTTTCGGACCTTCCAACGCCAACCGGATCAGGCAGAAGCTCCGGGACATCAATCCCAAGGGGACCACTCCCATCGCCCATTCCCTGGAACTGGCCCCCGGTGATTTTCCGCCCTGCAATCACTGCCGCAACATTATCATCCTTATTACCGACGGCATTGAGGCCTGCGACGGGGATCCCTGCAAGGTTTCCCAGCAGCTGCAGAAGGAAGGGATCATCCTCCGTCCCTTTGTTATAGGGATCGGCAATGATCCCGGTTTCAAGGAGACATTCAACTGCATCGGGGAGTATTACGATGCGCCCACCAAGGAGCAGTTCCGGGAGGTCCTGGAGGTGGTGGTGACCCAGGCCCTGAATGTGACCAGCGCCCAGATCAACCTGCTGGACATCCATGACCGGCCCACCGAGACCGACGTGAACATCATTCTCTATGACCATATGTCCGGACTGGTCCGTTACAACCTGATCCACACCCTCAATTACAAGGGAAAACCGGATACCCTGAATCTGGACCAGCTGAATGCCTATGACGGGGTGGTGCAGACCATCCCGCCGGTTCGTTTCGAAAATTTCAGGCTGGTCCCCGGACGTCACAATACGATTGGCATTGATGCACCGCAGGGCTATATCTATGTGCGCACCAGCCGGGGTACGGTCTATAACGGGGAAAAAATCCTGGTCAAGCAGGCCGGGTACTCAAAGACCATTAATATCCAGGAGATCGGCCAGGTGGGAAAATACCTGGTGGGCAAGTACGACCTGGTGATCCCCATCTATCCGCTACTGGAGATCAAGGATGTGGAGGTCCTGCAGAGCTATACCACCACGGTGGAGATCCCGGTACCCGGACAGGTCACTTTCCTCTGCAGACAGCCCGGAGCCGGTGCACTTTACCAGATGGATGAATCGGGAGACCAGATCTGGGTCCTCAACATACGGG
>CAYRLP010000502.1:0-3037 GCA_964424935.1 uncultured Bacteroides sp. | reverse complement strand
GGTTAGCACTATTGCAATCGGTTGCATAAATTTACGAAATTTATTTATATGCATCCTTTAGAAATGTATAAATATTTAATTCCGGTAAAAGTCAGTTGTTATCCGGAAGATCTAAGTGATTTTGATATAGTCTGTTCCATAAGGAGCCCGCTGCGGTCTGCTCAACATGGAATTAGCCGCATCATTGCCTATAAACTGCTCCTTCTCCGGATCCCAGGAAAGCGTTCCGGGGATCTTCATGGCGATATGGCTTAGAAGACATACACTGCAGGCGCGGTGTCCGATCTCAATGGGTGAGATGGGATCCTTACGGCTCTGAATGCAGTCCAGCCAGTTCCCGTGTTGCTCCTCACTTACATACAGATGAATTTCGTTTTCTTTGATTTCCGATGTAAGAATGTTTGGATCACTGGCATTCAGTGCCCTCGCACTTCTTTCCTGGGAGACCGGATCGCTGGCTGTGGCCTGGTAATTGCCCCTGGAAACAAAAATCCACCCTTCGGTTCCTTCATATCTGATCCCGTTGGGGAAACCACCACTGGTATACATGGTGATCCCATTCTCGTATTCGGCCTTCACCATGAAGTCACCGTGTACATCCCAGAGCCCGGACTTGGGGAATTCCGCTACGGCTTCCAGGGCAATGGGACCGGTGAGTTCCGTATCCATACCCCAGGCTGCGGAATCAAAATGATGCTGCCCCCAGCCGGTGATCATTCCTGCTCCGAACTGTTCCCTTCGGAGCCAGCCTGGCCGGCCATACCCTTCCCTGGGATGTACACCGATCTCGGTATAATAAACCCAGGGTGTTTCTCCCAGCCACATATCGTAATTGAGATTTTCCGGGATGGGCATCTCCTCCGCTTCCGGTCCCGAGGGATCACCGGGTAATCCCACTTTTACCGTATGAAGTTTCCCAATCCTTCCATTCCGGACCAGCTCAGCGGCAATTCGGAACTGCTTGGACGAACGTTGCTGTGTTCCCAGCTGCAGGATGGTCCCTTTCTTTCTGGCAATGTCGCTCAACAGGCGACCTTCTGCTATGGTCAATGAGGTGGGTTTCTGCAAGTAGATGTCTTTACCCGCCAGGGAGGCCTCAATTGCTGGTTGGGCATGCCAGTGGTCGGGCGTGCTGATGATTACCGCATCGATTTCCGGATTGGCCAGCATCTCCTTGTAATCAGCATACATTGTTACGTTTACGCTTGTTCCTTTATCCGCATAGAATTTTTCAACAAGCTCCTTCCCGTCTTTCATACGGTTACTGTCCACATCACTTACAGCGATCACCCGGGCAATGTCATGCTGCAAGGTCCCGGGCAGGTCATGCCCTCTTGCGATCCTTCCGCATCCGATCTGTCCGATCTGGATCTTATCGGAGGGAGCATTTTTCCCTAATACGGATGAGGGAACGATCGTAGGAACGATGATAGCACCTGTCGTAGCAGCTGCTGCACTCTTTACAAAGACTCTTCGTTTCATATGATTTGGTTTTATGGGTTTATTCGTTCTTGTACTTTTCAAACAGTTCAGCAATTCCAGCTTCTACATGGTCACCGGAATGTACCAGGACCCTGTAACGCAACTTAACCTTTTCTCCTTTCTGCAGGACTGTATTTTCTCCGTTCTCAGGCCAGTACATGGGAGTTGGGGAAAAAAATCCATAATCTCGGGTAAACCAGGGGGCCGGGTACCATGCACTGGAAGGGTGTTGAAGGATGGCAATACCCTCCTTATGGCCCATCCTGCTTCCATAATAGTCCATCCATGGGGAGGGCTTGCCAAATGTATCCTTTTCTCCGGTTTCACCCTCTGCATTGACCAGCGTTCCTCCATTGATAACAGCCAGATCCGGATCCATTCTGACACTGAGAAGTGAGTGGTTGGTTTTTTCTATGGTTACATCCAGCAACATTTCCATGATAATCTCGAAGTCGATCTGATAAAGATTTTCGGATGGAGCTGATATGGTGATGGTTCGGACATCCTTGACAGGTGCCATGGCCAAAGGTCGCCTCCAGATATTCTCATTTTCAATGACCACTCTGTCCCCGCCTGTTTCCAGGATATCAGCCCTGATTGGAACTATCTGTCCCCTGTCCAGTCCTTCCTGCCAGTAGTTGCCTCCGTTGACCCGGTCACATCCGAAAAAGAGCGAACTGTGATGCGGGTAATTGGCATTCCTCATGGAAGTGACACTGGCGTTGGATAGACCGTTGACCGGGAAAAAGAAAGGATACTTTTCGTATTCGGAAAGGATATAACTTGTAAACAGGTTCCCGTTGATCCGGATATCGATCTTATCCCCCAGTTTTTCTGCGGTTACCTTGCTTTGTGCCATGATATACCCCGTGAAGCATGCAAGGAAGGGGACCACCATAAAGAATCTTTTTATCTTAAACATAGGACGAAGGATTTAGGGCTCGATTACAGAACTTATCTCCACACGGGGTGGATATGCAAAGCCCTGCCAGTAGATTTCAGCCTCTTCGGGCGATATGGATCCGTCGAATACCAGCAGACGATATTTCAGACTATAGTCCTTACCCTTTTCCAGGATCCAATCATTATGGCGAATCGGACAAAATTCAAAATAGACATCTCCTCTTCCGCCATTTGCATCTATCGGCCAGACTCTCATTGGTTCAGGGAATTCCCGGTTGGAAGGATGTCCCATAAAAAGGATTCCGCTTCTCCTTTTCTCGGAAGCAGATTCTCCTTCAACGATGCACCATTTAGCCTTGGTCCCGTCAGCGGTCAACCGGTCTTTGTTTTCCGAAGTCAGGACCGTACTGTTGTCTTTAGTCCACCGTTCCGTGGCACGGTAACCGATACCACCGCCGTAGCGATAAGCATCGAGCTTAATTCCTGAATCAAGTGGTGTATTGAGGGTGGTTGTGTAGTCGATAAGCCAGGCATTCCCATCCCCAACATTCCATGCACGTACATCAAGCACTTCGTTCATGGCGACCTGGTCTGGCCCTCTGCCCCCAAAATCAATATGTTCCTGCAGGGCTTTGAATCCTGCGAATACAGG
>CAYRLP010000501.1:0-3042 GCA_964424935.1 uncultured Bacteroides sp. | reverse complement strand
GCCCGTTACAATGACTGGAAAGTAGTGTTCCTGGAGAACCGGGGACAGGCTTTCGGGGTATGGAGGGAGCCCTTTATTGAACTCCGTGTTCCCCTGCTGTTCAATCTTCGCAGGGACCCCTTTGAAAAGGCACAGCACAACGCCAATGTGTATGAGGACTGGTTCCTGGACCATCCCTTTATAATTGTTCCCATTCAGCAGCTTGCTGCCAGGTTCCTGTTGTCCATGCAGGAGTATCCGCCAAGTCAGTCCCCGGGCTCTTTCAATCTCAGCAAAATCGAGGAGATGTTAAAAACCCCTGGGGGAGTACATTAAATCTGCAGGGAAAAGTACCAAAACTATCCAGAAAAATCATTAACCTCCACTTTCACACGAAGGTGGAGGTTTCTTATAACTGCTTAATCCACCAGCGGCCAGGAGTATTTTCCCTGATGGAAATCGAACATAGTGTCGATCTGGCCCCGGGTGTTGCGCGGGGTGGACAGGTCGGGCAGGTTATCCTGTGCAAAGAAGCCCAAGTCCAGGGTTTCCATTCCGGTGCTGATTACATAGTTCTCCGCCCCGCATTCCAGGAAGATCATGTAGGCATAGAAAAGGTCTTCCTGGTGATCGTGGCATTTCTTATATTCAAAAACCTCTTTCACGGCGACATAGGGTGATCTGTTACAGGACCGGCACGGTCAGAACATGATGATCATTCCCCCTCTGCTTCTTCCAAATCTTGGATTGACCACATTATTGTAAATGGATCCGAATGTATAGGAAAAGCCGAAACTGACATTGAAGGAATATTGTGTTTCCAGTTCTCTGATCTGCAGCAGCACATCCTCGGTCGAGACATCACCCTTCACCAGACTAAGCTGGTCGTGGATGATCGAATAGTTACCGGAAAGCCTTATGGATAAGCCCTTGGCAACCCTGAGCCGGATGAAACCACCGAGATTCAGGTTGTTCTTGGACCAGTCGTGCAGATAATTGCTATATCCGGCATTCACATCGATGTTCCCCCATTTCTGGACCACTTCATAGGCGACCATCAGAGAATGCATCCAAAGGTGTTCTTCCGTCTTATTATAGATGGTGGAATCGGTGTAGTCAGCATAATTGTAGCCCACGCTGTACAGAAACCTGAGCTGCCTCCTGGTGGATTCTGAATAGGGGAACAGGTCGTATTCAATACCGGGCATCAGTTCCAGGTTCAGGTCAAAGTTGTTGTATGTTGAAGTCCCGATGCTCATGGTACCCCCGTATGACCAGTGATCGTTTATACTTTTCACTACCAGTGCGTTAAGCGAACTTGAATTGGTGTTGCTGGTGATGATCTCATCACCAACATCATATTTCTCATTGGTGAAATCATAGTTTAGTCCCAGGTTGATCTTCCACTCTTCTGTAACCCTGTTGGCAGAGAATTCCCCAAAAGTAAACCTGCGCTTGTAGGACTGTTGTCCCATCATAAATGCTGAAATGGATGGTTCAAATACCCAGCTGTTCCACTTATCTGAAGATACTGTTTCAGATAACGGTTCCGTGAAACTGATGTCGATGTATCTTGAAAGCGGTGTCTTGGCCACATAGCGCATGAGCCCCATTTTCAGCGTGGAGATTTCTTTTTGCCTCCTGCCATCGACGGTTTCATCGGGGGCAGTGCTGAAGGAAAGGGTATCACTCATTCCGGTAAACTCATGCTGGCCCACCAGAAAATAGGTATATTCCCTTCCCCCGGCTCCGGTTGCCTGTGAGGTGGAAATGATATATACACTGGCGTCTTTTATGTCCCTGACGTAATTAATATAGGGAATGGCCCGCCGCACATAATCACTGGCTTCCATGTATACATTCAGGGCATCTTTTCTGAGGGTATCTGTTTCGTTGTTTGTTTCCTGTGCATAAGCGTATGCTGCTGTAAAGGCTATTACAGCAAATAAAAATAGTTTTTTCATCAGAGCTTGATTTTTGGAATCAGAAGTTGACGAAGATATGCCAAAAACCCGCATTCCCAACAGGAAGCTCCCTATTTAGACAGATTCAATCGACCAGCGGCCAGGAGATCTTTCCGTGGTGGAAATCGAACATGGTGTCGATCTGACCCCGGGTGTTGCGTGGGGTGGATAGTTCGGGCAGATTGTCCTGGGCAAAGAAGCCCACGTCCAGGGTTTCCATTCCAGTGCTGATATCATAGCTCTCGGCCTCACATTCCAGGAAGATCTTGTAGGCATAGAAAAGGTCTTCAGGGTGGTCGTGGCATTTCTTGTCCAATACGGCCAGCAAACGGGTTACTTTTGCCCTGATACCTGCCTCTTCATAAACCTCTTTCTCGGCGACCTCTCTTGGTGTATAGCCAACATCGCACCAGCCACCTGGCAGGGACCAGCGGGAATCGATCCGCTCACGGACCATCAGTATCTCATCCTGATCGTTGAAGATGACTGCGCGCACATCCACCTTTGGGGTGCGGTATCCATTGTGCTCGGGTGTAGCCACCCGGATGGTTTCATCGGAAAGGCCCGAGACCAGGGAGAGCATTCTCAAAGCGATCTCCTCCAGGTTCTGGTAGCGGTCCAGGTCATAATCACTCTCTGAATAATGGAGCCCGTTTTCGGCCAGGGCCTGTACCTGTTTGACCAGCTGAAGCAGTTCATTCTGATTTTTCATGGCAATGGAATGGAGCTCTTAAATTAGCATATTTCTGACTATCTTCGCTGCATGAAGGAAAGAAACAGAGGTGAGGAACTGAAGAACAGAAAGAGGCTGCCTTCGTGGATGCGCATGCAGATGCCGGGAGGGGACCGTTACATGCAGGTCAAGGAACAGGTGGGCAGGAACGGACTGCATACCATCTGCATCAGCGGGAACTGTCCAAATATCGGGGAATGCTGGGCCGCCGGAACGGCCACCTTTATGATCCTGGGGGAGATCTGTACCAGGGCATGCAAATTCTGTGCGGTGAAGACCGGAAAGCCCCTTCCGGTGGATGAGGAAGAGCCCCGTCGCCTGGCACGAACGATCCGGACCATGGGGATCCAGCATGCCGTGATAACC
>CAYRLP010000500.1:0-3046 GCA_964424935.1 uncultured Bacteroides sp. | reverse complement strand
TGGCAGGTGCGGGTACACCAAAATGAACACCTGTGGCAGCGGCCAGCAGGATATTCTGCAGGTTGTAGGCCCCGACCAGTCCCGTGGAAAGGTGATGGACTTCCTCCCCCAGGGTCAGCTTCACCTCTAGCCGGGGATGCTGCCCGGTCACCTGAACCGAAACCGGTAGGTCGCCGTTACGTGCAGTCACAAGGGTCCGAACCCCTGTTTCACCGGCTTTATCCAGCAGGATCCGGTCGCTCCCGTCAATGATCACCGTGCCCCCGTGTGCAGCCAGGTACTCATAAAGTTCCCCTTTGGCATCCAGCACCCCCTGCAGGGAACCGAAGCCCTCCAGGTGGGCCTTCCCCACGTTGGTGATTACACCTATATCCGGAGCAGCGATCCGGGCCAGTTCCGCAATCTCTCCCGAATGATTGGCTCCCATTTCAACCACCGCAAACTCCTCCGACTTCAGTTGCAGCAGGGTTAGGGGTACCCCGATATGGTTGTTCAGGTTTCCACGGGTGAAAAGCAGACTGTGTTCCTCGGACAGGACCGCGGCCATAAGCTCCTTGGTTGTGGTTTTTCCGTTGCTGCCCGTGATGGCCACCACTCCGGGTGCCACCTTCATCCGGTGATGATGCGCCAGGCTCTGCAGCTGGGCCAGTGCAGACGGTACCACCACCACCCTTTCGGATCCCTCCAGGTCTGCCCGTTCCGTCACGGCCAGCCTGCACCCTTTGCGCAGGGCTTCCTCCACAAATTCATTTCCATCGAAGCGATCGCCCCGAAGGGCAAAGAAGAGGGAGCCTTCGGGTCCCTGGCGAGTGTCCGTACAGATACCGGTGGATCGAAGAAACTCGGGATAGATTAGTTCGGTAGACATCGGGTCAGGGTTGATAAAAACAGAGGCTGCCTCATTGAAGAAACAGCCTCCGTATATGATTTGATGTTTGCAATGTTTAAAATCCGGTCGGGGTTCCCACTCGAATCATGGCACAACGGAATCCAAGATCATCCCTTGCCTCCGTTTCAGGCAGGTAGCGACGTTCACCCGGACTCAGCCAGTAGGCCCTGTCCCTCCATGATCCGCCTTTATAAACCCGTGCCTGATCGCTTATCAAAGAGACTCGCTCATTCCCTTCCCCTTCGTTTTTATACATGCTGCCGGAACCTTCGTATTCCTGCTGACTCTTCTCTCCCAGTTCAAACACCGATTCTATATCCCCGTCCCTGTAGTTACGGTAGTCGGATCTCCGGTAGTTGAAGCGTCCTTCCAGATCGGCTTCCGAAACGGGTTCTCTCACCAAGTGTCCCAGACTGTCAATCATCGGGGACCCGTTGGCATCATGGGACAACTGGGTAAACTGGTTCCCCCGGAAGGGCCTGAAATCGGCTACATCCTGAGAAGAGAGGGGACGGTATACGTCCTGAACCCACTCGTTTACGTTTCCTGCCATGCAGTAGAGGCCATAGTCGTTGGGCCAGTAGGACTTCACGGGAACTGTAATGGATCCGCCATCGTTCAGGCTCCCTGCCAGTCCCATCATATCACCTTTGCCCCTGACAAAGTTCGCACGCATTTTACCCATATCCCGGGGATTGTCATTCCTTACGTTATGTCCGTTCCATGGATAGGTCCTGCGCTCCCACAGCAGTTCATCCACCGAGTTTCCAACAAGGCCAAGAGCCGCAAATTCCCATTCTGCCTCGGTTGGGAGCCTGTATCTGGGCAGAAGGATGCCGTCCTCCATATTGATCAGCCTCGATTCCACGTTGGGATTCAGGCTGGGCTGGGGATTGATGATATTGGGGGTATACAATCCATACACGTAAGCCTCGGTATTGAAATTCCGCTCATCCTGCTGATCCGTGGACAGTTCGATATGTCCCATGTCCACCAGGATCATCTCATTCACCCGGTCGGTTCTCCAGATGCAGTAATCCTGGGCCTGGAGCCAGTTTACACCCACCACCGGATACTCATTGAACGAGGGGTGACGGTAGTAGTATTCCACGTAGGGTTCATTGTAAGCCATGGGATCCCGCCATACCAGCGTATCCGGCTGTGCGGCACGGACCACCTGGGGATTGTTCATCCCGAATACACGGCCCAGCCAGTGCACATATTCTCTGTAATCCACGTTGCGGATCTCCGTCTCGTCAATGTAGAAGGAACTGATGGTTACCCTTCGGGGTATATTGTTCCATTCATACAGGACATCATCCTGGGTCCGGCCCATGGTGAAGGTTCCCCCTTCGATCAGGACAAGGCCCGGACCGGTTTCCTGTTCGGAGGCTGTATTGACCTCAAACCCTCCGTTTTCAGGGTCATTATAGGCCCATCCTGTGGTCGTTGATGTATTGCCTGATGAGGTGACATCCTTACCTCCACACCCCCAGAGCATGAGGGCAATAAGCAATACAGGGAACAGTCTCATCAACATTTTCATGGCTTCTTTTTTTACAATTTTAAACATCAAATCATCTATTAAAAGAAACATCCACCAAAACTAACTAAATTTTAGGACATTTTATTGCCCGGTGTTTGGTCGATTTACTCAGGTTTTCAAATATTACCACCAGCGATAATTCGTGCGCACCCAGTGCGGGAATATGCAAATCGGGTGGGGAGAGTTTGGCGTCGTAACTGTACCGGATTCTGTACTGTCCGTTACCGTAGCCCGCAGAGAAGATGGCGGTACCATAGGAAAAACGAAGATCCTGTCGAAACCAGGTCCCCAGGATAAATCCCCTGTAAAGTACCTCCAATCCATAGTTCAATTGTTGATAAATATCCTGTTGCATAAAAACCAGGTGCGGGGAGAGTTGCAATACCTCCTTGCCCAGTCTTTTTTCAATAATCGGAATAAGCGCCCCCAGATGAGCCGTGTATTTGCGCGACAACCTGGTATTGGGATCCTCGGAGGGCGATCCGTAGGGCTGCAGGAGATGGTGCACGGCAATTCCTCCGAAGAAATTCTTATAGAACCCTGCGAATCCAACGGCAAAATCGGGGTAAACCTTCGAGTAGGGCGTCAGGGTGGTGGTTCCGGCTCCCACA
>CAYRLP010000499.1:0-3057 GCA_964424935.1 uncultured Bacteroides sp. | reverse complement strand
GGCCGGGGGACTGGCAGGCAGTTCAAGAATGGAACAGGGGGATGGTTGGGGGACTGTTCTGTCCGGATTTTTGCTGGGATTCGCGGTGGTCCTGGTTACGATCCTGGTGTATTAGCAGGCTCTTCCTCCTTGCTGTTTTTGTCCAGCATCACATTTAGTTTGACAAGCACGTCATTATAGACGTCATCCAGAAGATCCGGGTATCTGGAATACACGTACATGGTGGTATCGAACATATGACGGGTCACATGGTATTTTTCCAGGATCGGGGACAGCAG
The DNA here is from genome assembly GCA_964424935.1 of uncultured Bacteroides sp. GTDB lineage: Bacteria > Bacteroidota > Bacteroidia > Bacteroidales. Next base: position 2,779 of record CAYRLP010000499.1, on the reverse strand, counting down.
GTCCACACTGTCGGCATCGAATCTCCGGTTGAATTTCCGGTCCTGGGTTACGGCATCCATCAGGTGAATGTCCACGAGAAGATCAACCAGAACGTCCCGCTCGATAAATTCCTCTCCGGAGATGGCCCTTTTCTTGTGGCAGGACGTCAGCGACAACAACAGGAGGAGCATTACGATTCCCGTGAAATGCAGACGGAATTTCATCATTTGATATCATTGAAACGATAACCGATCATGACCTCATGGGATCCGGTATTATATTTACGAAGATCGGAGATCCCGATATCGTAAGCATATCCGAAGAACAGGGTCTGATCAAAACTGTACCCCAGCATAACGCCCACTGCTTCGTGATAGCGGTAAGAAACAGCACCCCACAGGGTCCGCTTCCACTCGACCCGGGCCGTCACATCGAACCCCAGCTCTTTCGGGGCCGTTCCCTTGACCATTACAGAGGGTTCAATCAGCCAGTTTTCATCGATCCAGAAATGGTAGGCTCCGATCAGGTTGAAGTGGGTTTTCAGCCGGTTGAGGCCGTCCTTGTTGTCGAATATCTTGATGTTGTTGTTCAGAAGCTGGGCCGCGGACAGTCCCACGTAGAACCGGTCGGAGTAGAGATAAAGTCCAAGTCCCGCATCAGGCAGATAGGAGGTGCTGACCAGGGAGAGGATGGCCGGATCGGAAACATCGGCCGGATTGAGCTGGGTCCCGTCGATCCGGTACTGCATGATGCTGGCGGAAAGACCCATGGAAAGCCTTAAATCTCCGCTCACCGCAATATTGTAGGCATAGGATCCGGTAATGCCGGTCCGGCTGGTAGGTCCCGTCACATCGTTATAGATATAACCGCCATATCCCATAGGCAGCTTGGAATGGGGTCCGTAGGCCGCGATGGAGTTGGTCATAGGAGGATCCAGCAGTCCCACCCACTGAAAACGGTGATTGGTCCGGATCTGGTAGTAATTATATACCCCGGCAATGGCCGGATTGATCACAAAATCATTGAACATATACTGAGTGTACTGAGGCATCTGCTGTGCCTGCAACGAGGATGCACCTGCAAGTATCATGAACCATATGACATAGGTAATCCTTCTCATACTACCTGATTATTGTTACGTTCCCGGTGATCGGTTTGGCTCCGGGATAGGGGACGATGATATAGTAGTAGGTTCCCACAGGAGCCTCTGTACCGCGGGTGGTCCCGTCCCATTGACTCCCGCTGCCGTAACCAATTGTTGAAAAGAGCTTATCTCCCCACCTGCTGTAAATCTCCACAAGCATCTCCGGGAAGCGGTCAGAATTCGTTATTTCGAAATACTCATTGATACCATCCCCGTTGGGTGTGAAGACATTGTAAGCCTGAATGTCCTCCAGAACATCAATAAAGATGGAATCGACTTCTTCGCAGCCATACCCGTTGATTGCGAATACATAGTACCAGGTCGGTATTTCCGGAGAGGCGATAGGATTCGGAATGGTGCTGTTGTCTAGTCCCGTTTCAGGTGCCCACATGTATTGATCAAATGGACCGCCAGTTGCTTCCAGCTGGATGGAATGCCCGTTGATAACAAAAGTGTCTTTGCCTGCCTCCAGCCCAATTTCCGGGAAAAGGTCCACAGTCACCGAATCGATGTTGTAACAACCGTATATTCCGGCAGTTTCCGTAATGGTCAGTACAAAGGTGGTCGCTTCGGACATCCCGGAAGCTACCGGATCCAGAACATTCAGATCGGAAAGGAAGGGCGAGGGATTCCATGCTGGAATGCCCGCACCGGCCCCCTGCAACTGAATGGAAGATCCGAAACAGATGGTGGTATCCGGACCCGCATCAGCGTTTACCGTAACTTCACTGCCTACAGTGATGGATTCATTTCGGGTACAGTTATTAGCATCGGTGATGATCAGGCCGTACACTCCTGTCAAAATACCACTGCGGTCCTCATCAGTACTGCCGTCGGACCAGAGGTAGGTAAATGAACCGGCTCCGCCAGAAACGGTAATATCGATGGCCCCGGTTTCACTGAACGCATTGCACTGGGCGGGGGTGACCGAGGAACTGAACAGGATTTCTGACGGCTCGGTAATGGTGACAATGTCCGTAAAGAGCTTCCCGGCTGTATCCAGAGCAACCAGGTAGTAGGTACTGTCGCCGGGCAGGTTCTCAAATAAAGAATCAGGTCCGAAATCAACCCCGTCGTTGATGGAATACTGGACCGCGCCTTCTGCGTTCTGGGGTACAAACTCAATGGAACCGTCATCGGCACCAAAACAGGACACATGGGACACGTTTACCACAACGTCCATGGGAAGAATATCCAGGATATCGACCATTTCCTCGTAGAGACACCCGTTCTGGTCCCGGACCATCACATGGTAGGTGGCCGCGGGCAGATCCGTATAAGCGGTCGTACCGGTAAAGGGACCGGCCGGACCATTAATGGAGTATTCATAGGGAGGGGTACCACCGGTAACATTCGAAATGGTGATGGATCCAAGGCTGCCGTAGCTTAAATCCGTTTTTGACACGGTGGCCAGCACAGGAGCAGGTTCACTGATGGTCGCAGGGGCGTTGACGGTACATCCGTTGTCATCCCGGACCCAGACGGTATAATCACCGGCTGCCAGGCCGGAGAAGGTGGTGGACGACTGGTAGCTCACATCATCCAGGGAGAATTCCAGGGTACCGGTCCCCCCAGATGCCGTAACATCCAGTGCTCCGTTGGAATTCCCGGCACATATCGTGACATCCGTGATCGTCACATCATCGATGGAAAGC
>CAYRLP010000498.1:0-3057 GCA_964424935.1 uncultured Bacteroides sp. | reverse complement strand
AGTCGCCGTTCCAGACAAAGAGGCGGTCAATATGGCTCAGTGAAGGATTGGTCTCCTTGAAACGGGATACCTCCCGGTCGTTGTTCAGCAGGACGTAAATGGGAATGTAGGTATAGTCGTTCTTTACGCGGGCCGACACCTGCATGGGGGTCACCTTGTCGTTACCGATCATCAGGATCACCAGGTCGAAGTGACGCGAGTTCAGCTGCTCGACCGCCTCCTCATAGGTGGAGACCCCGGTGACGCGCGGCATGGAGGTCAGGTTCAGCTGTGAATACTCGCCCAGGATGTGTTCGGAAAAACGTCCCTCCTTCTCAATGCTGAAGGCATCGTAGAGGGTGGCTACCAGCAGGATCTCCTTGACCTTGTAGCGCATCAGGTCGTGAAAGATATCCCGGTTGGCATTCTGCTTGGCCAGGAACTTCTGCAGCAACATTCTGGAACTGATATCCCGCGGACGCTGGAAGCGGCTGATCTCCTCCCGCACGGTATCCTCTTCCGAGCTCTTTTGCAGCATCTTACGGGCCTCCTGGCTGTTCAGGTAATTGGAAATGATACTGGCCAGGTTCTCGATCAGCTGCCGCTCCTCTTTCAGAAAGGGGCCTTCATCCAGTTCGGGAAAGGTCTTCAGGTAGAAAATCTCGATGGAGCCCTTCCGGTTGTCAATGGTCTCAAATTTCTGCACCTGCTTCCAGTCCCCCTCCCGGAATCCCTGGCTCGCAAAGGATTTGCCGTCGAACCAGATCCGGGCCACCGTCATTTCGGGGTATTGCCAGGCACGAGGCAGAATGGCTGCGATTTGTGCCAGGGTCTCCTCCACGGAACGGTTCTCCTTGATGATCTGCGTGGTCTCATTGATGCAGGTCAGCTCTTTGAGACGTTCCTTTCGTTCAGCGATCAAACGCTGAATGTCTTCCTCTGACCGGGGAACTAAGCTCACTTTGTTGGTAATTTAACAGCTCAGTAAGTTACTAGTTAGTTTTCAATTCACCTAACTGAGAAACGAACATCACCGACCCTCCAGGAAGCCGGTCTGCATGAACAGAAGAAACGCTTCCTCCCGCCTGGGCAGGAGGCAGAACCGGTGAGATGCCGAAAGAATAAGGGGTTAACCCTTTGATTCAAAGACGTTCCCGCTGCGAAGCAGGTCGTCCATGGTTTTAATCTTGGTGTTTGCTTTGGCGTACTGTACCTGGTCGTACATCTCCGACTCAAAGACCGTGGATTTCGCGGACCGGATCACTCCCATGGCCACCGGGAATTCAGGAAGACCCATCCGTACCAGCCTGTAGTGGTTGGTATCATCCTCGTCGTAGGTATTGTGCACGATCAGGTCCTTTTCTGTAATCCCGTTCTCCCCGATGGTCACTACCTCCATCTTATCGCCCTTCATGATCAGCCCCTTGTTACGCTCTTTACCGAAGATCATCGGTTTCCCGTGTTCCAGGAAGATCTGGTTATCATAGCGCACATCCTTGCCGGTAATGTTATTGTGCACCTGGTTGGCAAAGATCACGCAGTTCAGCAGGATCTCCACTACGCTCGTCCCCTTGTGTTCGGCAGCCGCCCTGAACACCTTGCGCAGCATCGCCGGGTCGTTGTCCACCGTGCGGGCAAAAAAGGTACCCTGAGCCCCATGGCTAACTCGCCTGGCCGGAAAGCATTCTCGATGGTCCCTTCCGGCGAGGTTTTGGTGATGCTCCCCTTGGGTGTGGTGGGGGAATACTGTCCCTTGGTCAGCCCGTAGATCTTATTATTAAACAGCAGAATGTTTACATTGATGTTCCGCCGGATGGTATGGATAAAGTGGTTCCCGCCAATGGCCATGGAATCCCCGTCGCCCGTAACGATCCACACACTTAGGTTGGGATTCGATATCTTGATCCCCGATGCAATGGGATTGGCGCGTCCGTGCAGGCTGTGAAATCCATAGGTGTTGATGTAATAGGGGAAACGGGATGAACAGCCGATCCCGGAAACAAAGACCACATTTTCCTTGTCAATGCCGGTCTCCGGAAGCACGCTCTTTATGCTTGCAAGTACCGAATGCCCCCCGCAGCCAGCACACCATTTTACGGGTCCGTCCAGCTGAAAATCCTCTTTCGTGCTCAGTTTTACTGGTTCAAATTGTTGTGCCATGGCTTCTATTTAATGGATTCCAGAATTTCGTTAATCTTCACTTTCAGTTCGGATATGAACAGTGGCAGTCCCTGTATCTTGTTGTATTGCAGATACTCAAACTGCGGATGCTTGGAGCGCAGGTAGGTTGCGAACTGCCCCAGGTTCAGCTCGGCAACCAGGATCTTCTTGTAACCTTTGAATATATCTGCCGTATTGCGCGGCAGGGGATTGATGTAGCTGAACTGTACCATCGCAACGCTTTTTCCTTCATCCTGCAAATCGTTTACGGCACTGACCAGGGCCCCATAGGTTCCTCCCCATCCCACCACCAGCAGGTCGGCCTCGGAGGGACCGATTACCTTCTGATCGGGAATGTAGTCCACAACCTTCTGCACCTTCTTATCACGCAGCTCCACCATGATCTGGTGGTTCATGGGATCGTGCGAAACCTCCCCGGTGATATTGGCCTTTTCGAGTCCACCCACCCGGTGGCGCAGTCCGGGCTGACCCGGAACGGCCCAGAAGCGGTTCAGTTTTTCGGGATCACGCTTATAGGGCTGGTACCCTTCTTCGTTATCCTTGACCTTCGGAGGATTGATTTCCGGCATATCCTTCATGGTTGGGATTTTCCAGAGCTCCGATCCGTTTGCCAGATAGCCGTCGGTCAGCAGGATCACCGGGGTCATATGCTCCAGGGCCAGCTTGGAAGCGATATAGGCATATTTGAAACAATTGGCCGGTGAGGTTGCCGCCAGTACAATGCACGGGGATTCCCCGTTCCGGCCGTAAAGTGCCTGCAGGAGGTCGGCCTGCTCGGTCTTGGTGGGCAGTCCGGTGGAAGGTCCCCCCCGCTGCACATCCACAATTACGATGGGCAGTTCGGTGATCACTGCCAGTCCGATGGCTTCACCTTTGAGCGCCAGACCAGGTCCGGAT
>CAYRLP010000497.1:0-3065 GCA_964424935.1 uncultured Bacteroides sp. | reverse complement strand
GATCTATGCAGTTCCTGAGAAGATCATCGGACTGGGACACCGGTTTGCAGGGGATGTGAAGATCCTTCATGTTTCTGAATGCCTGCTGTCCCTTTCCGACCAGGTCCAGGCAAGCGATCACCAGCGAGGTGCGGTTCTGGCTGAAGTGCAGACCCATACCCTGGATATCCTGGTCTTGCTCAAGGACCGTGTTCAATTGTTAAACCGATACCGGCTGAACGATCCTTCGGACTTCATTTATCACACCCTTAACACCATGAAGCAGCTTGACCTGGACCGTGAATCGATCCCGCTCTACCTTTCAGGCATTATACATGAGGATCACGATTTAAAAGAGCTTCTGGTTAAATACATTCGAAACGTAATTCACACACCCTACTTCCTGGAACATCTTAACCGGGAGCAGATGCTCCGTTTCATGATCCTCTCAGAAGGAAGCAAGTGCGCATAATCAGCGGTATATTCAGAGGAAAGCAGATTCGACCGCCTGCAAATTTCAAGGCCAGGCCGACCACCGATCTTGCCAAGGAGAGCCTGTTTAATATTCTGATTCACCAATTCAGCATGGAAGAGTCGGATGTACTTGACCTGTTCTCCGGTACCGGCAGCATATCCTACGAATTTGCCTCCAGGGGTGCCCGGTCCGTAGTAGCCATTGAAATGGCACCGGCCCATTTTAAATTCATACGGGATACCTGCATGACCCTGCGGCTGGAACAGGTCTCCGTGATACGGGCCGATGTATACAAATACCTGAAGCGGCCTGCCCAGTCTTTTGACATCATTTTTGCAGATCCCCCGTATGATCATCCGGGATTGCCGGAACTTCCCGACCTGATATTTCAAACGAAGATCCTGAATACAGAAGGAATATTCATTCTGGAACATCCTGGCAATTACTCCTTTACTGCTCATCCACATTTTAGTCGGCAACGGAAATACGGGGGAGTCAATTTTTCGTTTTTCTCCTGACATCCTTGCCCGGATCATTCAGTAAAACGCCTATTGATATTACAATAAAAAAGATTAATTTCGACTATTGCATCCACTGGACCCATAATATAGATCTATGAGAGAGGAGTCGTCTAAAATGTCCAAGGCAGAATTGGAAGAATTGTGCCTGAAACAGAATATCATCATTGAGAGGCAGGATCCCTTCAATGATTCGAAGATCTATCTTCCGAATATTGAGAAGATCAATAAGATGATCCGTGAATTTGATTTCCTGGTTGACGGGGCATCCAGGGGGAAAGCGGTGAATGAGATCAGTAAAATTGAGCGTTTCCTTTTTGACAACGAGGAAAACACCGATGCCAAAAGTCAGTTTCTGGCCACCTACTACTCCAATGCATCCATGTACATAGACAGGCACAGAAGCCTGCTCGAAGACAAACGCTCAGAAAACTGGAAATACCTTTTTGTCAACTATTTCAAGCTCGAGGATATCTATCATTACTTCAATAAGAAATCCAGTGCGTCCACTTTTTTCAAGAGCTATGCCATTTACAATGAAATGGTCGACCTTACCTACTATGTGAAGCTGATGGAATACCTGAGGGCACAGGTGGAACTGGAAATTCCTGTGGAGGATGACAAGGATATGCCAGGGAAAATCGACGAGATTAACCTGAAAATAGTGATTCTGCATGAGTTGGGATTTTTAGATAAACTTAAAAAGGTCATTCCCGGGAATACCTTTCCTAATATGGCCAAGTTCATTACCATTCTCTGCAACGAAGACCCGGCCACCTGGAGGGACACCCTGAAGAAGCTTAAGCATTTGAACCTCAATAATGACAGAGATTTATTGACCGAACTCAACGTGAATAAGGCACATGAACTTATGACGGTGTTTGGTATTGAAATTGAAAAGGATTAATATTGCTATATGGAAAATATCAGTATCGAACCCACTAAGAAATCCTTGGAAGTTGAATGCTCTCCGGGCTATTTCAAGCTGTCCGGGAATTCCATACTCTCGGACCCCCGGAAATTCTTTCAACCCATCGTGGAATGGGTGGAGGATTACATAAAAAACCCACTGGATAAAACCACCGTGGATTTGAAACTTGAGTATGTGGATACGGCTTCCGTTCAAAGTGTTTTTGATATAATGAGATTGTTTAAGCCCCTTCAGGACAAGGATAAAGAGGTGGCAGTAAATTTCTATTTTGAGTTCGATGATCCGGAATTGCTCGAGCTTGGCGAAATCATGGAGGGGAGGCTGGGTATCAAATTCAATTTTATAGAGTACCAGTAGATCCCGCTGGCCTGTTTATGATTTTTTTCCCGATCACATCCCTTTCGCACTGAGATAATTGTAATTTTAAAGGTAGTTTTCTCTTCAACCTTTAAAAAGATATCTGTATGAAACCTACCCTGAACCGGCGTGCATTCCTCGGTACCACAGGCACCTTCGTTACTGGTACACTCATGGCTTCTCCCCTTGCCACCGCTGCCCTGTCCAAAGGGGAAAAAATCAGAGTGGCCCTGGTGGGAACCGGGGTCCGCGGAACCTCCTTCTGGGGAAAGACCCTGGTGGAGGATTTTCCCGATATTATTGAGTTTGTCGGACTCTGCGATATCAATCCGGGACGCCTTGAATATGCACGTGAATACATGGGGACTAGCTGCCCCACTTATACCGACTTTACAAAGATGGTTACGGAGACCAGACCCGACCTGGTGATCGTGACTACCAAAGACTCCACACATCACGAGTTCATCATCAAGGGACTTGATTTGGGCTGCGATGTGCTAACCGAGAAGCCGCTGACTACGGATGAAGCCAAATGCCAGGCCGTACTGGATGCGGAACGCCGTTCGAACAACAAGCTGATTGTTGGCTTCAACTACCGCTGGGGCCCCTACCCGACCAAGATCAAAGAGCTGCTGCAGTCGGGAATCATTGGCAGGATCACATCCGTAGATTTTCACTGGTACCTGAATACCTACCATGGAGCGTCCTACTTCCGGAGATGGCATGGGCTCAGGCAATCGAGTGGTTCTCTTTGGGTCCACAAGGCGACGCACCATTTTGACCTGTTGAACTGGTGGATCGACAG
>CAYRLP010000496.1:0-3066 GCA_964424935.1 uncultured Bacteroides sp. | reverse complement strand
GAACAGGCCATTGCTGACCGAAACGTAGGACTTCAGAAGTTCGACGAACTTTTCCAGCAATCCCAGATCAATGCGGAGGATGTCAGAAGTCTAGGTAAACACCTGAACACCATCTCCTCTACCACGGAGAGCATCGGTGAGATTACCTCGGCCTCGCTGGCAACCAAGGAGTATTTTGACAAAATGGGAACCGCTGCCCAGAAGATGGACACGGTGGCCACCGCATACGGCACCAATACAGGTGATTTAAATGAATCTGTAAACATTCTGGCTCAGTCCTACAAGAATACAGCCAGTATGATCGATGCCAAAGGGAAGGATATCGCCGATAAATTTGCCGCATCCAGCGCGAATCTTACTGCTACCTATGAAGCCATGTCAGGGGAAGTCAAGCAGGAACATGCCAGTATTTCGGATAGTCAGAAGCGGTTCAACGAGCAGCTTGAAGAATTGAATAAGAATCTGTCCGAACTGAACCTTTCCTATACCGACCAGGTGAAAGGAAGCAAGGAGCATCTCCAGGGTACAGCAGATGTGTACAGGGGATTGAACGAGATGATCGCCAGTCTGAGGACCTCTGTGGATGAAACGCAGAAATACAAGAATGAGATCGTGAAGCTCAGTGAGAGCCTTTCCGAATTAAATAATGTGTACGGCAACATGCTCACTGCCATGAGCATTCGAAAAAAATAGTAATACTTAATCCTGCTCTATGGCACACGGTAAAGAAACACCGAGACAAAAAATGATCGGCATGATGTATTTGGTGCTGACAGCGATGCTGGCACTGAATGTATCAAAAGAGGTGCTGGATGCATTTACTTTGGTAGATGGGGGCCTGACCACCACCACTCAGAATTTTGCTGCCAAAAATGCAGGCCTTTATGATAAGTTTAATATCGCCTTCGAACAGAATCCGGAAAAGGTAGGCGACTGGAAAACAAGAGCCGAAGAGGTCAGAGAAAAGTCCAACGAACTATACCAGTTTATAAATCTCTGTAAGAGTGAAATAGTTGAAAAGAAGGACGAAGATGCGATTATTGACGGAGAAGTGCACCTGGCAGAGGTCAAGTCCAAGGATGACCAGAATATTCCGGCAGAGATCATGCTTGTAAAAAAGCGGGGGACCGAACTCAAAACAAGGATTGAAGAGTACAGGGAGTTCTTGCTTTCCATGATTGAGGACAAGACGACCTATGCCACCACGGTGGAAGCAATAGAGGGCGCACTCAACACCGATGTGCCGGAAACCCTTTACCACAACAAAAAGAAGGGAGTAACCCCCACCTGGGAATCTACCTATTTCGAATTTCTTCCCCTTGCATCGGTCATTACACTTCTATCCAAAATGCAGGGTGATGTCCGAAATGTGGAAGCAGAAATGCTGAACTTCCTGCTGGGACAGATAGATGCAGGCGATTTCAAGGTGAATGTGATCGAACCGGTCGTTATTACCAATTCCAACTATGTCTTTAAAGGTCAGGAGTATCGTGCGGAAATATTTCTTGCGGCCTATGATTCCACCAATATCCCCGAAGTAAAGCTGGAGAACGGAACCATTCTGGAAACCCAGGGAGGCAAGGGGATCTATTCGGTATCCTATAACTCGACAGGCATCCATAAATGGGGGGGCGTTATTTCCATTGAAAAAGACGGCCAGGTGACCAGCAAACCCTTTTCGGCTGAATTTGAAGTCGCCGAGTCCAATGCCACGGTCTCCGCTACGGGGATGAACGTGTTCTATCGGGGGATCCCGAACCCGGTAGAGATCTCCGTGGGAGGGGTTGCCGAGCGGGATGTCGTTGCACAGATTAATTCGGGGAACATCCGTAGAGTCGGTGCAGGAGCCTATCAGGTCAGGCCTGGCGTTGGCAAAGATATTGCCACTGTCAGTGTGTATGCCAATATCGATGGCCAGAGAAAATTAATGAGCCGGGAGGACTTCCGTGTATATGACCTTCCCAAACCGGATGCAGTCGTCGAAGGGATTGCCGGTTCCGAAGGGGCCCTCACCGTGGGGAGGCTCTCCCAGTTGCAGATCGTTGAAGCCGAGGCGAAAGACTTTGTGTTTGAAGTAGAGTATAAGGTGGAATCTTTTGAAGTGGCATACATGGGTTCCGGCGGAATCTGGAGTTCCCTCCCCTCGAGCAGCGAAAGGTTTACTAATGCGCAAAAGGACCTGTTCCGCCAGCTGCGGACCGGTCAGCGGGTATTTATTGAAAAAATCAAGGCCTCCGGGCCCGATGGTGTGATAAGAAATCTAAATAGTATTACCATAACAGTTCGATAAGATGAAGGCAAGAAGGTATATTTTTGGAGCAGCAGTTCTGGCAATCTGGACTTGTTCCTTATCTGCTCAGAATGTGAATACATCTGTTAGCCCGGGAAATGCGCCGGTCATTACCGCCTACACTCCCTCTACGGATGTCTATAAATCTGAAACCATTATTCCGGAGAAGAAACCGGTTCCATACGTTTATATCCGCGAAGCGGATGTAACCTGGTCCAAGGACATATGGAGGGTCATCGACCTGCGGCACCGGATGAACATGCCCCTTCGTTATCCCCTGGAAGGCTCCATGAGCGATGGGGAACGTTACAGCCTTTTCGGTCTCCTGATGGAGGGAATCAAAACGGAGGAAATTACTCCCTATGAATTTACCATCACCGCCTGGAGAGATCCTTTTTCAAAGGTCACCAACCTGGAAGAGATCTATCGCCGTACTGAAGGGGATTCCATCTACGACAACGACGGGAATTTCCTCAGTGTCGGGCAGAGTATGGCCAACATACTCCAGTTCCAGATCCAGGAGTCCTGGTTTTTTGATAAGAAGCATTCCAGAATGAAAGTCCGTATTGTGGCGATTGCTCCGGTCTATTACACCTATTATGATGAGTTTAACCAGCTCCTGCCCTCTCCCAGGCCATCCATTCCGTTTGTGGTGCATTTTCCGCAGTGCCGCCGCCTTTTCGCCACGCATTCCATATATAACCCGAATAACGATGCCCAGGCCATCTCCTTTGATGACCTCTTTATGCAGCGCCGTTTCTCCAGCACCATCATTG
>CAYRLP010000495.1:0-3068 GCA_964424935.1 uncultured Bacteroides sp. | reverse complement strand
CTGCTGGAATGGGAGGCGGCCGATACGGCGGACATAAACCGGGTGGCCAGAAGGGTCCTTGCTTTCAAGTACTGGGCCGGCCTGCAAGGTTCGGCTCAGATGGATGAGCTTCCGATGGACAGACCTTCTCTGCATCCGGAGTCCTCGGCCCTGATCCGTGAGCTGTACGCCGCATCAATCACCGTCCTGAATAACCGCCGGGACGTGATCCCCCTGCGTGGACTGGATACCCTGCATATCGCCAGCCTTTCCATAAATCCTGAACTGCCTTCCGGATCCGGAGAGAGCTCACCCGCCCCGTTTCAGGAAATGGCGGCCCGCTATACCCGGATGGATCCGTTTTACTGGGTACCGGGGCGGACCGGGGCGGATTCACTGCTTGAGGAACTGGCCGGCTACGATGTAGTACTGGCAGCGGTCTATCCGGGGAGCGTGTCCGGGGAAGGGGAGGAGATCCGCCGGTTTATGTCCACCCTCACCGGGAGCACGCAGGTGATCACCGTCTGCTTCGGCGATGTGTGGGAGGGTATCCATGCCGCGGAGGGAATCGGCTCCTCCGCCGGACTGGTCCTCACCTACCGGCATACGGAACTTACCGAGCAGCTGGCCGCCCAGCTGATCTTCGGGGGCATCGGGGGAAGCGGGAAGCTGCCCCGGGCGATCCATGACAGGTTTCCGGCCGGAAGTGGGATTCAGACCCCCGGGGGACTGCGCCTGCAATACGCCTGCCCGGAAAGTGCGGGGGTTTCCTCCGCCCTGCTGAACCATAAAATCGACTCCGTGGTCGCGGGAGGACTTTTAGCCGGTGCGTTCCCCGGCTGCGAGGTCATAGCCGCCAGGAAAGGGAAGGTGATCTTCCACAAAACATACGGGTACCAGACCTATGACCGGCGGGTCGAGGTGCACGAGGGGGACCTCTACGACCTGGCATCGGTCACCAAGGTCTCGGGACCCCTTTCGGGACTGATGGTGCTGGAGGGGATGGGCCGGTTCTCCCACGACGACCTGCTGGGGAAGTATGTCCCGGCCATGCGGCGTTCCGATAAAGCCGGCCTCTGGCTGAAGGATATCCTGGCCCACCAGGCAGGACTCTATCCCTGGATCCCTTACTGGCAGCAGACCGTCAAAAGAAACGGTGATTTCAAGAGGAGGCTGGTCAGCAGTTACCCTTCGGAAAAATATTCCATGGTGATGGCCGACCACCTGTACCTGAAGGACAGGTTCAGGAAAAGGATCTACCGGACCATCCGGAAATCGGAGCTGGGAGAAAAGGAATATCTCTACAGCGGGCTGGCCTTCTTCCTTTTTCCGGGGGTGATCGAGGACCTCTCGGGGGAACGCTACGAAGATTTCCTCTACGGTCACATCTACCGGAGACTGGGCGCCTGGGACCTGGTCTACAATCCCCTCCGCTTCTACCCGCTTTCCAGGATCGCCCCGACGGAATATGACTCGCTCTTCCGCCGGCAGCTGGTCCACGGGTACGTACATGACGAGAGTGCCGCCACCATGGGTGGTTTTTCAGGCAACGCCGGCTTGTTCGCCACCGCAGGGGATCTGCTGAAACTGGTGGAGATGTACCGCCGCATGGGCAGCTACGGGGGGGAACAGATCATTCCCAAAGAGGTAATGAAGGACTATACCAGCTATCAGTTCCCTGAAAACCTGAACCGGAGGGGACTCGGATTTGACAAACCGTTGCTGGACGAACATGACGGCACCCCGGACGACTATCCCTGTCCAGGTGCTTCCCCTTCCAGCTTCGGTCATTCGGGATTTACCGGGACCTTCGTATGGGCCGATCCCGAGCAGGAGATCAGTTACGTCTTTCTCTCCAACCGGGTCTATCCCACCCGGAACAACAACCTGATCTCGGATATGAACATCCGGACCGAGGTGCTCCAGGCCATCTACGATTCCATAGAGGAGGAGTAAGCAGAAAAATTATTCAAATAAATTGGGTATTTTTGGTCTTCGTTCAAAACCGGAACTTATATGGACCTGAAGATTCACACCAGAACAGCAGACAACATTCGTATCCTGGCCGCCGCCATGGTGGAAAAGGCTAAATCGGGTCATCCCGGCGGAGCCATGGGAGGCGCGGATTTTACGGAAATGCTCTATTCCGAATTTCTGAACTTTGACCCGGACGACGGGGCCTGGCCCCTGAGGGACCGTTTCTTTCTGGATCCTGGTCATATGTCACCCATGCTCTATTCGGTGCTGGCGCTGATAGGGACCTATACGCTGGAGGAGCTGGGCCAGTTCAGACAGTGGGGGAGCCCCACTCCGGGTCACCCCGAACTGGATGTGAAGCGCGGTGTGGAAAATACCTCCGGCCCGCTGGGCCAGGGGCATACCATGGCCGTGGGGGCGGCCATCGCGGAACGGTTCCTGGTTGCCCGCTTCGGCGAGTGGATGGCTCATACGACCTATGCCTTTATCTCCGACGGGGGTGTCCAGGAGGAAATCTCGCAGGGAGCCGGCAGGATCGCAGGTTTCCTGGGCCTCTCCAACCTGGTGATGTTTTACGATTCCAATGATATTCAGCTTTCCACCCGCACAGAGGAGGTCTCGGCGGAAGATACCGCTGCCAAATACCGGGCCTGGAACTGGAACGTACTTACAATTGACGGCAACGATCCCGGCCAGATCTTCAGGGCGCTTGAAGCGGTCGGAAAGGAAAAGGAACGTCCCAGCCTGATCATCGGGAGGACCATCATGGGAAAGGGAGCCCTGGATGAGAACGGGAACAGCTTTGAAAAACAGACTTCCACACACGGAATGCCCCTTTCCGCGGCAGGCGCCTCCTTTGAAAGGACCATTGCCAGCCTAGGAGGGGATCCCGAACATCCCTTCGTGGTATTCGACGAGGTCCGGGAATTTTACCGGGACATCCTGAAGAAGAAGCGGGACCAGGTCCGGAAACGGAGAGCCGAACAGGCAGCCTGGGAAAAGGCGAACCCGGAACTTGCAGCCCGATACAGAAGCTTCCTGGAGGGAACGCTTCCCGGGATCGATTTCCGGCCCTGCCAGCAGAAGGACGGGGCCCCCCCCCGGGGCGCATC
>CAYRLP010000494.1:748-3068 GCA_964424935.1 uncultured Bacteroides sp. | reverse complement strand
CGATGAGCCCTACCTGGCCACAGATTCCGGCCACCATGGAATCCTGCTGCATACCATCTATCATGAACCAAAAGGATGGGACCACAAACCCGATAAAAACCTTGCGGCCCACGGAGAATCGAGTATGTGGGGAGACTACCATATGCGTGAAGCAGCGCTGTATCTTTACAGGATTGCCAAGAACGAAAAGTACCATACGTTCTTTGGATGCCTGGATCCAGCTATGATAAAATGAAATGAATATGTCAAGCCAGATTGAAGACCTGAACAGACTGTGTGTTCATACGATTACCACGAAGCCCCTGAAATTCGAGGAGGCATGTTCAAAATATGCTGAATATGGAATAAAAGGGATCTCCATCTGGAGGGATGCAGTGGAAGAAATAAGCCCTCAAAAAGTCATAGACAACCTGAAAGAATACGGGTTAACCGCTGTTTCCTATGTAAGGGGAGGATTTTTTCCATCGGTGGATGAGGAGAAGAGTAGGGCCGCTATTGCTGATAACCTCCACATGCTGCAGGAAGCATCCGACATGGAAATTCCTCTCCTGGTCCTGGTGTGTGGTTCCGACCCCGGACAATCACTTCAGACCTCCAGGGATCAGATTCAAACAGGCATTGAGGGGATTTTAGAGGAAGCCGGGAGACTGGGTGTCAGGCTTGCCATCGAACCGCTTCATCCCATGTATGCCGATACCCGTTCCGCAATCACATCGCTGAAGCAGGCCAATGATATGGCTGAATATTTTAATGATGAAATGCTTGGAATTGCCGTTGATGTATACCATCTCTGGTTTGATGATGAGCTTGAAAAAGAAATTTACAGGTGCGGGAAGAACCGTAATCTCTATGCCTTTCATATCTGTGACTGGAATGTCCCTACAACAGACATGCTTAATGACAGGGGATTAATGGGCGAGGGCTGCATCCCGTTAAAACAGATAAGAGGATGGGTAGAGAAAGCAGGATTTTCAGGTTTTCATGAAGTGGAGATATTCTCGGAGAAGTTCTGGTCGCTTGACCAGGATCTGTTTCTTAAGAAAATTGTCGATGCTTACCGCAATCATAGTTAAGAATATGCAATACTATAATCCAGTCGCATGAAAACACACAGTATTGGTATTATAATGAATGGAGTAACAGGAAGAATGGGGAAGAACCAGCACCTGCTGCGCTCCATCGTTGAAATAATCAAACAGGGTGGTGTTAAGATCTCAGAGAATGAGACTATTCTGCCTGACCCTTTACTGGTCGGAAGGAACGAAGGAAAACTAAAAGAACTGGCGGAACTCTCGGGTGTGAAAAAATATACCACCGACCTGGAAAAGGCACTGAACGATCCAGGCTATACGGTTTACTTTGATGCCCAGACAACAGGACGCCGGGCTGAGGCTGTTAAACTGGCAGCATCCAGGGGGAAACACGTTTATTGCGAAAAACCAACAGCACCAGATTTTAAGACCGCGCTGGACCTCTACGAGTATTGCGAACATGCAGGTGTAAAACACGGGGTGGTGCAGGACAAGTTGTGGCTTCCCGGAATACTGAAACTTAAACGTCTGATACAGAATGATTTCTTTGGGAGAATACTCTCTGTAAGAGGAGAATTTGGATACTGGGTTTTTGAAGGTTATACCGTGCCTGCACAACGGCCATCATGGAATTACAGGAAGGAAGATGACGGAGGGATCATCATCGATATGCTGTGCCACTGGCGCTATGTCCTGGATAATTTGTTTGGTCAGGTAAAAGCAGTCTCCTGCCTTGGTGCCACCCATGTAAAAGAACGTGTGGATGAACAAGGAAATACCTATAAGTGCACTGCTGACGATGCTGCCTATGCAAGCTTTGAGCTTGAGGGTGGGATTGTGGCCCATTTCAATTCATCCTGGTGTGTCAGAGTACGCCGTGACGATCTTCTTACGATCCAGGTAGACGGTACAAAGGGATCTGCAGTGGCCGGATTGAAGAAATGTTATACCCAGGATTACGGGAATACACCCAGACCTGTCTGGAATCCTGATATTGATCAGCCCATTGATTTTTTCGATGGTTGGTCAGAGGTCCCGGAACAGGAGCATTATGAAAATGCATTTAAGGCAGAATGGGAACTTTTCCTGAAGCATGTGGTAAAGGATGATCCCTTTCCATGGAATCTGAAAGAAGGTGCCTTAGGGGTTCAGCTTGCTGAAAAAGGAATGGAGAGCTGGGATAAAAGAGCATGGGTCGATATTCCTGCGATTTAACTGACCAGAGAAAATCGGATAATCTAGATGATCAATAAATATGAATAGGAAAACGAAACAGGTCGCTCTGATTA
>CAYRLP010000494.1:0-738 GCA_964424935.1 uncultured Bacteroides sp. | reverse complement strand
GGACTTGGCATTGCAATTGAACTGGCAAAATCGGGTATTCACCTGGCGGTCAACGGGGTGAGATCTGAGAACCAGGTAACAGGAGTATTGGAGGAACTGAGGGCATATGGAGTTGACGCAATCTATTGTCAGGGAGATGTGGGCAACGCGAAGGACAGGGAGTCTGTAATCAGCAGAGTACGGGACGAATACGGACAACTGAACTTCCTGATCAACAATGCAGGCATTGCACCCAGGAAGAGACTGGATCTGCTTGAAGCCACAGAGGAAAGCTTTGAATATGTGTTAAAAACTAATCTCCAGGGACCCTATTTCCTGAGCCAGCTGGTGGCCAACTGGCTGGTTGAACAGAAAAAAGGGATTGCAGATTTCTTTGGATCCATTATTAATATTAATTCAATCTCGGCAACTGTGGTTTCAGTGAACCGGGGAGAATATTGTGTAAGCAAGGCAGGCATGGCCATGATGACAGGTCTCTTTGCCGCCCGTCTTGGAGAATATGATATTCCTGTATATGAAATACGGCCGGGTGTTATAGAAACCGATATGACATCAGAGGCGAAGGAAAAATATAATAAGCTTTTTCGCGAAGGCTTAAGTGCCCAGGTGCGATGGGGAAAACCGTCTGATATCGGGAAAATTGTGAAAGCAATTACTTCCGGATCCCTGCCTTATTCCAACGGAGCGGTAATAATGGCTGATGGGGGCCTCACGATTCCAAGACTGTAAACACAAAAT
>CAYRLP010000493.1:0-3071 GCA_964424935.1 uncultured Bacteroides sp. | reverse complement strand
AGGTGGAGGTGGATAACTGGGCCATTGTGAGTCCGGGTTGCCTGGTTCACCAGTTTGTCCGGATCGGGGCCCATGTGATGATCCAGGGAGGGAGCAGGACAGGGAAGGATGTACCGCCCTTTGCCATGGCGGGTAGGGAGCCGGTCTCATTTACCGGGATCAACTCCATCGGACTTCGCCGCAGGGGCTATACCAACGAAACTATTTATGCCATTCAGGAGGTGTATCGTATTATTTACCAGCGTGGCCTGAACATCTCCGATGCCCTGGATTTTGTGGAAGCCAATCTGCCGGCTACCAAAGAACGCGATGAGATCCTCCTGTTTATCCGGGATTCCAAACGGGGAATCATCCGGGGGTATTTTGACGGAAAAGAGGCCTAAACCGGCCACCCCTGTGCCTGAAGCCGTATCCCGTTTCCGTCGTTATCCACCAGCAGTGCTTCCCCTTTCCGGTCCGTGATGTTTCCGATTACATGCACCCCTTCGATGGTGCTGACCTTGTCAAAATCGGAAAGCGGAACCGTAAAAAGTAATTCGAAATCCTCTCCCCCATGCAGGGCTGCAACCAGAGGCTCTATCTGGAATTCCCCTGCGGCCTCCCTGGTTTCCTGGGCAATGGGGATCCGGTCATCGTATACCTGACATCCGCATGCAGAGGCTTTGCAGAGGTGCAGCAGCTCCGAAGCCAGTCCGTCAGATATATCAATCATGGCACCCGGGGTGATCCCTTTTTCCTTCAGAGCAAGCAGGATATCCACCCTCGGTTCTGGTTTCAGGTAACGCTCCAGGATGTAGTCATATCCTTCCAGTTTGGGCTGGAATCCGGGATCCTCTGCGTGGAGCTTTTTTTCCCGTTCCAGGATCTTCAGGCCCACAAAAGCCGCCCCCAGGTCCCCCGTCACACAGATCAGCTGATTGTTTTTGGCTGTACTGCGGAGCGTCAGTTCATCTTTCAGTGCGGTCCCGATGGCGGTCACGGAAATCACCAGTCCGGTCATGGATCCGGAGGTATCTCCCCCTACCAGATCCACTCCAAAGCGTTCACAGGCCAGCCTGACCCCTTCGTAAAATTCCTCCAGGGCCTCTACGGAAAATTTGCCCGAGACACCCAGGGAGACGGTGATCTGCCGCGGGGCCGCATTCATGGCGTATACATCCGAAAGATTCACCACAACTGCTTTGTAACCCAGATGTTTCAGTGGAGTGTACACCAGATCAAAATGTACCCCTTCCAGGAGCATATCGGTGGTGATCACCTGCAAATAGGTACCGTGATCGACCACGGCAGCATCATCGCCGATTCCCAGACGGGTGCTTTCCTGTGTGGTCTTGAATCCTGCAGTGAGATGATCGATGAGTCCGAACTCCCCCATCTCTTCGATGGTGCGGATCTTCTTTGAAGCCATTAGAGTAAATTATTTCCGAACAAATCAATTGCCCTGTTGTATTACAAATGTAAGCACAAGTTTTTGTATATTTGGGCTCTATTTTAAATTAATCTTATTTCAATTACCCGGGCCCAACCTTATCTAATTTGGACAGAACCGTGACAGAACAGGAAAAAATATTAAATGAAGTAACGGGTAGCGACTATAAGTTTGGATTTCAGACAGATATAGAAACCGATACCATTCCCAAAGGGCTTAACGAAAAGGTGATTCGGTTGATTTCAGCTAAAAAGGAGGAACCCGAATGGCTCACCGAGCGCAGGCTGAAAGCCTACCGGCACTGGCAGACCATGCATATGCCCGACTGGGCCCACCTGGAGATCCCCGAGATCGATTACCAGGATATTATATACTATGCGGCCCCCAGGCGGACGGCAAAATATCAAAGCCTGGACGAGGTGGATCCGGAACTGCTGGATACCTTCAGCAAGCTGGGAATTCCGCTGGAAGAACAGAAACAGCTGGCCGGAGTGGCCGTGGATGCGGTTATGGACAGCGTTTCGGTCAAAACTACTTTTCAGGAAACGCTGGCTGATCTGGGAATTATCTTCTGTTCCTTCAGTGAAGCCGTAAAGAATCATCCCGACCTGGTCAAGAAATACATGGGCTCGGTGGTCCCCTATACCGATAACTTTTTTGCTGCCCTGAACTCGGCGGTATTCAGCGACGGTTCGTTTTGTTACATACCCAAGGGCGTACACTGTCCCATGGAGCTGTCCACCTATTTCCGAATCAATGCGGCCAACACGGGTCAGTTTGAACGCACGCTGATTGTTGCCGAAGATGACTCCTATGTGAGCTACCTGGAAGGATGCACCGCTCCCATGCGGGATGAGAACCAGTTGCATGCGGCTATCGTGGAGATTGTGGCCATGGAGAATGCGGAAGTCAAATACTCCACCGTCCAGAACTGGTACCCGGGCGACAGGGAGGGGAAAGGCGGCGTCTACAATTTCGTGACCAAACGGGGCATGTGCAAGGGAGATCACTCCAAGATCTCCTGGACCCAGGTGGAAACCGGTTCTGCCATCACCTGGAAATACCCCAGCTGCATACTGAGAGGAGACTTCTCTGTGGGTGAATTCTATTCGGTCGCAGTCACCAACAACCACCAGCAGGCCGACACAGGCACCAAGATGACCCATATCGGGAAAAACACCCGTTCCACCATTATATCCAAAGGAATCAGTGCCGGAAGGAGCAACAATTCCTATCGCGGACTGGTGAAGGTGCTCAGAGGGGCCGAAAACGCACGAAACTTTTCCCAGTGCGACAGCCTGTTGCTGGGGGATAAATGCGGGGCACACACCTTCCCCTATATGGAAGTGGACAACCCCAGTGCTATCGTGGAACATGAAGCCACCACCTCGAAGATCGGGGAGGACCAGATATTTTACTGTAACCAGCGGGGCATCGATACGGAGAATGCCGTCAGCCTGATCGTGAATGGCTATGCCAAGGAGGTGCTGAATAAGCTGCCCATGGAATTTGCAGTAGAAGCCCAGAAACTACTTGCCATTACCCTGGAAGGCAGTGTGGGCTGAATTTGGATCAAAATAAGATATGAAGAACATGAATATGCTTGAAATAAAAGACCTACGAGTAAGTATTGAAGATAAAG
>CAYRLP010000492.1:912-3083 GCA_964424935.1 uncultured Bacteroides sp. | reverse complement strand
GCGTGGTTCCGGAAGGAACGGAGTGCGGCTTTAATACGGGTTTCATATCCGGTGTTGGAATCGTGCTCGTCAATCTGAATAATCAGGTAGGGTTTGCTATACAGCTGCATCAGCTGCTTGAAATAGTCGATAATAAACGAATCCGGAGCACATTTGAACGCTGTGATCAGAACCGGGTAGAGGTTCCTGGTCCGCCCAACGAGCTCGGCGGCGCGTAGAATGTTAGACGCAAAATGCCAGGGGGTTTTCTCCAGCAGCCGGTTGAAGGCCTCATCCCGGTCCGGTTCGATCTCCAGCATGTCCTGGTACCACGCGCTGACCCCCATACCGGCGAAAATATCAGGAATCCCTTTGTTCAGGGTATCCGAGAGGACGACGTAGGGGCGGCCCAGGAGCACGACTGAAACCTCTTCCTCGTTGTGTTTCCGGCGAAAAATTCTCTGCAGCCGTTCCTGAACCTGCAGAGCTTCCCGGTCCGCCTTTCTCATTGCCAGGATCACCTTCGCAAGGGTCAGTTTATCATATCCCATCTTTTTAAAACCCTGCAGAAGCAGCCGGGCATTATGCTCTTTACTTTTGCTGAAATTGAGCATGGGACTGATCAGTTTCTCCCTCATATGCGGACCCTCCTGGTACGCCAGGGAGGCACTGAACTGAGTGTAATAGCAGAAGTTCTGGGTCTGGGTCCCCGGACTGGTCCTTGACTCAAGATAAGTAGGCATAAATACGTAATCGCAGGAGCGGGCCATCTGGGCCACGTGTCCGTACATGGCATCGATGGGAGCGCAGAATTCTGCCCCGGCCATTTTCTTTCCGGTCTTCAGGGAATCCCTGTAGCGTTCGCTGGTTTGCAACGGGATGTCAAGGGCCCTGAAAAAAGCCGTCCAGTAAGGCAGATCCTCGGTCAGGTGCAGGGCGGCCGGCAGGCCCACGCTCGGACCCGGCTGTCCCCTTTTCGCAGCCTTACGGTCTGTTGTCTGTATGATCTTCCTGCGCTCACTGATCAAATCAAAACCAGCTCTGGATTTACTAATGAATTTATTAGTATCATAATCCCTTCCACACAAAAATCCATAGGCTTGTTTTTCCCCGTTAATCCGGGCCAGACTGATGGTGCAACGGTTCAGACAGAGTTCGCAGGTTTCGGTCTGGACCGGGATGGATTTCTTGTAGAGATCCAGCCCCCTGAATCCGGTCTGCTGCGTTCCTTCTTCCATCAAAAGCAGGGCAGTACCCAGGGCTCCTGTGAGATGACAGAGTGGTGAGATGAATACCGGTTTTCCCAGGCGCTGTTCGAAGGCAGCGGCCAGAGCCCTGTTCTTGGCCGTAGCTCCCTGGAAGCATATGTGGTCGCCGATGTGGGCTTCGCTGGCCACCTTTTTCAGGTAGTTTTCGCGGACCGAATGGATAACCGTTGCCAGGACCTCTTCGACCCGGTACCCGTTACTCAGAAGCTGGTTGATATCCCTTTCCATAAAGACCGTGCACCGGTCGCTGGCCAGTGGAGCAGGTCGGTCCATGGCCAGCCTTTCATAATCCTTTAATTTCACTCCCAGCCTTCCGGCCAGTTCCTCGATAAAACTCCCCGTACCTGCGGCACAGACTGTATTCATGTGGGAAAAGGTAACCATCCCATCCTTCATCTGGGTAAACTTGGCATCCTGTCCGCCAATCTCGATTATGGTATCAGTAAGCGGATTCAGCTCATAGGCGGCCCGTGCATGGGCCGTGATCTCATCGTAGTCATGATCGGCCCGTACGATTCCCGCAATAAACTTTCTCCCCGATCCGGTAGTCCCGCAGGAAAGAAATTCATAGGAACTTCCGGTCTTTTGTGCCAGGTGGTCGATGGCTTCAAACAGAGCCTGAACCGCTTTCAGGGGTTGTCCCAGGGTATAGGTATAGAATCCGGCGTACGGGGTGCCGCTGTGGTGCAACATCACGGCTTTGGTGCTGGTGGAACCAATATCGATACCCAGGTGGAACTGGAGTCCCCCGGGTTCAGTATCGGTAAAACGATCAACCTGAACATCCGAAGTATGGTCCGTAAGGGCAGGATGATAGATAAAATGTTGCGCGATGATATGTTCCTGCCTGGAATGGGCGGGCATCAGCAGGGGCCCGTAAAAGTATTCCAGTTTCTTCTGCTTGGCCACCACATGGAGCAGATC
>CAYRLP010000492.1:0-902 GCA_964424935.1 uncultured Bacteroides sp. | reverse complement strand
GGGAACAGGTGTTCCATTCTGCAGTTTCTTCCAGAGAAGCCGGGCCGCACCAATGACGGGGAAATGGTGAGCGAGGGGGTGGGCGCTGATCTCTTTCCCGATGATCCGCTGAAGGTGCCTGACCACCGAACGGTTCTTTGAAACCCCGCCCGACATGAGGACGGGGGACTCGGGGAGCGATTTATGAAACAGGGTGTCAGCAATATTATCGGCCAGTCCCTTGCAGAGGCTGTCGCAAATGGCCTCCAGGCCATATCCCTTCTGTTGTGCGTGGATCAGGTCGGTTTTGGCAAATACGGAACACCGGGCTGCAATATCCGGTATGGGAGAGCTGTTCTTCAGGGCCATGTCCGAAAGCTGCTCTGTATTTTTCAGGTGGAGACGGAGCGCCTGCTGGTCCAGGAAACTGCCTGTACCTGCAGCACAGGAGGAACTGTGGCTGGTCTGAAGGTATTTCCCATTTTGATCCAGTTCCAGCAGGTAGAACCGTTCGGCCCCCACATGCAGGATGGAACGTGCCTTCAGTTCCAGGAAAGTCACAGCCTCCATCAGGGATACCTGCTGATCGAACACCTCCACCTGCTCGTTGAAATGGGATTTCCCTGACGGGGTGGCCACCCCGATAATTTCCTGGTTCAGGTATATCTTCAACAGATCGTTCAGGGTTTTCCGTATGTTTCCCTGATGCAGCCTGTAGGCATACCCTTGCAGGCACCCCTCCCGGTCCAGGGCGACCACGGAGATGGAAACAGAACCCACATCGATTCCCAGGATCAGTCCCCCGTTCTGTTTTCTCTGTTCAGTCATGATGTTTCGTGAACTCCTCTCCCAAAATGTATGTTTTTTTTTAATTTTAGGCATATGCTAAACAAGAAGAATAATCCGGTTACCCTGGTGCTGTA
>CAYRLP010000491.1:0-3088 GCA_964424935.1 uncultured Bacteroides sp. | reverse complement strand
GATGGAGGCCTCCCGGCGCGAATGGCCCATTTGCAGATACCGGTTTATGTTCTCCACCATCACAATGGAGTTATCCACCAGCAGGCCGAGCACCACCACAAGTCCCGCGATGGAGATCTGCTGCAGTCCGAAACCGGCCGTATCCACAAATCCCAGCCCGATGGTAAGGGACAGCGGGATCGCGATCACCACGATCAGGGAAGAGCGGAACCCGAGGGATAAAAAGATCACCAGTCCCACCAGGACAATTCCCTGCAACAGGTTATTCATGAATCCGTTGATCCGGTCCCGTACGGTCCGGGGCTGATCATAGACCACTTCCAGGCGCATGTCCGAAGGGAGTTCCTTCCGGAATTCCTGAAGGAGGGGCTCCAGCTCCGCACCGGTCTCCAGCACATTTAGTCCCTCCTTCTGGCTGATACCAAGAAAGATACAACGTTCGCCACCCGGACTGTTCAGCCGATAGGATTTGGTCCCGAAACGGGCCCGGTAATTCTCGTCTTCATAACCGTAACCGACGGTGGCCACATCGCTCAGATGAATCAACCTTCCCTGATGGGACTGAACCACCATGTTCCGGATTTCATCCAGGTCCTTAAAGGATCCGGAAGATTTCACACTCAGATTGGTTGCTCCCAGGGAGATTTCTCCCCCCGGTATGTTCATGTTGTTGCTCTGAATGGCCTGAATCACGTTCTCAAGGGAGGTGTTGACCATGGCCATCTTTTCAAAATCCATATCAACATGAACCTCCTGTTCAGGAAGGGCAAAGAAACTCACGTTCTTGACGGCCCGTTTTTTTTCAATCCGGTCCTTAAGTTCCTCAGCGATATTTTCCATCTCGGAAAAGGGTGCATCTTCGGAAATTAATGCCAGCAGCATCATGGACATGTCGGAAATGGTCCACTGCCAGGTATCCAGCTGCAGGATCTCTTCCGGCAGCGATCCCCGGATGCTGTTCACTTGCTGGACCACCTCGTTGTACTTATCATCAGCATCGGTGTTAAAGTCGAATTCCACGGAAACCACTGCGATCCCGTCCCGGACATCAGTGATGATCTGCTTGATATCATCCAGTTCGTTCACCGCTTCCTCCAGGGGAAGTGCGACCAGATTTTCCATGTCCAGGGGGCCGGCCCCCGGCATCAGGACAATGATGGAGGAACCCGGAACGGTCACTTCGGGATTTTCTGTCCGGGGCATGGTAATCAGCGACCTGATTCCGAATACGGTCAGGAAGACAAATACCATCCAGGTGAAGGATCGGTTATCAATGGCCAGTCCGGGCAGTCTCATGGTTTTCTCAGGTTTTCCAGGTTTACGGGATTCACCCTGGAATCCTCACGTATGTATTTGGCACCTTCTGTCACCACCAGCTCTCCAGGCTGCAGACCCTCCTGAACCATAATCAGATCATCCACCATCGGTCCCGTGCGTACCCGACGCTTGCTCAATTCCCCATCCTGGTAAACATAAACGGTCGCTCTCCTGTCACTGGCTCCAATCAGG
The DNA here is from genome assembly GCA_964424935.1 of uncultured Bacteroides sp. GTDB lineage: Bacteria > Bacteroidota > Bacteroidia > Bacteroidales. Next base: position 1,579 of record CAYRLP010000491.1, on the reverse strand, counting down.
GCCTCCAGGGGAACCACAACGGCCCGGGTGGTCCGGGTCGGGTAGAGGAAGGCCCGGGCTATGAATCCTGTTTTAAACCGGGGTTCCTTGCGGAGGATCCGGAGTTCCGCCTCATAGGTCCCCGTGACCGGATCCGCAATGGTTCCCAGCTCTGTAATTTCCGCGGGATAGCGGGATTCCGGAAAGGCATCCATCTCCACACGGGCCGAATCTCCAAGGGAGAATTTTACAATGTCCTTATCGGTCAGCGACACCCGCACTACCCAGTCACCCTCGGTGGAAGCGAACAGAATAGCCGGATATCCGGGGGCGATTACCTCGTTGGCCTCCACCAGCTGTTTCAGAACTGTCCCGTTAGCCGGGGCCCTGATCACGGAATGTTCCCGGTTGAAATCGGCGATCTGTAGCTGTGCCTTCGCCAGTTCAAAGGCGGATTCGGCATTCTGGTATTGTTCCAGGGTAACTACACTGTCCTGGTAAAGGTTCCTGGCACGGTTCAGGTCCCGCTGCGTCTTATCCAGTCCGATCTGTGCCTGATTTACCAGGGCTTCTATTTCTGAAAGATCCAGTGCAGCGAGCAGTTCACCCCTTTTAACCACGGCCCCTTCCCTGGTATACAGTTTCCTGATGATCCCTCCCGTTTTGAAACTGAGCTTTATTTCGTCGGTGGTCGTGAGCATGCCGACGGACCTGACCGGTAATTTATAGGCCCGCATTTCCGCTTCCCATAGCTTCACCTGAACAGGCCTGGTTTCCGGAACCTCCTCTTTGGAGGCTGACCGGCACCCTGCAAGAAGCAGGATCCCGGCACAGATAAGTATGTTTAATGTTTTCATGGTTTTACTGGTTTACCTGTACGTTTGCTCCCATGGCACATTCAAAATCGGCCAGTCTGCTGTAATATTCACTCCGGGCAACAATGGTATTGGCCACGGCGCCGGTAAGACTGGTCCGCGCATCAATCAGCTCCAGCAGGGACGACTGTCCCTCCGTGTATTTCCGGCTGATCAGCTGGTAGGCCTTCAGGGCAGAATTGGTTTGCTTGGCTGCCGACTCCACCGATTCATAGGCAGCCTGCAGCCCGTAGTAGTGATCGATCAGTTCCATCCGGATCTGCTGCATGGTCTCCTGGTAGAGTTCATCCAGTTTTTCCCCCTCGATTCTGGATTGTTGCACCTTCTGGTGATTCGTGGCCCCCTGAAAGAGGTTCCAGCGCATCACCAGGGAGGCAAGCATGAAATCATCCTCATGGGTGAAATGATACTGTTCCCCCTGAAATCCGTAATCCACCACTCCGAACAGGCCCGGGATGCTGCTTCCCCGATGAAGTGCCGTCACATGCTCATTAAGCTTCATATAGGTTTCAATCTGTTGCAGTTCATCCCTGTTCTCCAGAGCTCGAACGGTGGCCTCATCCAGGGAAATCAGGGGCGGGGCCGGGGATTCATCCATCAGTTCAATAGGGGCGGTCAGGGACCGGTTCAGAAGGAAATTAAAATAGGCGCGAGAGGCTTCGACCATGTTATTGGCCTGGGACCGCTGAACCTCCACCCTGCTGAGCTCGGATTCGGAGCGGTAC
>CAYRLP010000490.1:2375-3096 GCA_964424935.1 uncultured Bacteroides sp. | reverse complement strand
CTATCCGGGATTCTATACAGTCATGGGAACTATTCATGCTCATCCCGCCATGGTGGCAACAAGTCCCCAAGCCCCTATTTCCGACTGGTTTCTATGGGACGACATGCACCACAACGGCGCATTCACCCTGCCACTCAGCTTTAATTTCTTTCAATCCTTTGGCCAGGATCGGCCGGAACCCACGCCCCGCCGGTCACCGGGTCTCCAGTACCCTTCTGCGGATGCCTACCACTTTTTTCTGGAACTGGGTCCGCTGAAGAATACCAATGAAAATTATCTCAAGGGAGAGGTTGATTTCTGGAACCAGATACTCCTCCACCCCGATTACGATGAATTCTGGCAATCCAGAAGCACCCTGCCCCGCCTGAAGGACATCTCACCTGCTGTATTGACCGTCGGAGGTTGGTACGATAGCGAAGATCTCTCAGGAGCCCTCCATACCTATATGAGCATCGAGAAAAACAACCCAGCCGCAACCAACTTCCTGGTTATGGGACCCTGGACCCACGGGGGATGGTCTTCACCCGACTACAACAGTCCCAGCAGGATCCCGTTCAGGGAAGCGGATAAGTATTTCTTTCAGAAGGAGATTGAATTTCCTTTTTTCAGTTATTATCTGAAAGGGGAAGGGGAACTGGATCTCCCGGAAGCCTGGATCTTTGAAACCGGCAGCGACCAGTGGAGGAGCTATGAGGCCTGGCCGCCATCTGAACTGGAAATG
>CAYRLP010000490.1:1466-2365 GCA_964424935.1 uncultured Bacteroides sp. | reverse complement strand
AACAGCGAGGGAACCTTGTCCTGGAGCCCTCCGGAGTCAACATCAGATGCTTTTGATGAATACATCAGCGATCCTCAGAAACCGGTTCCGTATACTGCTCCTTTTTTAAGTGCACGGGGTTTCTATAATCGTCAGTATCTCTCAGAGGACCAGCGCTTTGTATCCACCCGCCAGGATGTGATGGTTTACCAGGGAGAAGAGCTGGAAGAGGAAGTTACCCTGGCCGGACCCATTGAGGTGGAACTTTATGTTTCCACCACAGGATCCGATGCAGACTGGGTAGTCAAGCTGATTGACGTGTTCCCCGATACGGCTTCCCAGCGTGGAATAAATCAGAGGGACCTGGAAGTCGGAGGGTACCAGATGCTGGTACGGGGGGATATTTTCAGGGGTAAATACCGCAATAGCTTTGAGGAACCCGAGCCCTTTCAACCCGGGGAGGTAACCAGGGTCAGCTTTACCCTGCCCCATATGAACCACAGCTTTCTGAAGGGGCACCGGATCATGATCCAGATACAGAGCAGCTGGTTTCCGCTTTTCGACATGAATCCCCAGACTTTCACTAATATTTATGAATGTGGAGAGGAAGCTTTTCAAAAAGCCACGCATCGTATATACCGCTCATCGGAATACCCTACACACCTCAATCTTCCAGTTATTAAAATGTAGGAGTGCGAGTTATCAACAGGTAGGGGAAAATATTGTTAAGTCGCTGAAAATCAAAGGGGGTCCTGTTACGGACCCCCCGGTAAATAAAGATTTTAAGCGCAAATCTTAAATAATCATTTACCAGCACAATTATACGATACTTTTTTTTAATAGGTTATATTTTTCAGGATTAATCGCAATGTTTTTTGCGTTGGTCTAAGAAAATGGTCGTTTCGTCACTAGTGTTGAAA
>CAYRLP010000490.1:0-1456 GCA_964424935.1 uncultured Bacteroides sp. | reverse complement strand
GGCAACTTTCGGTCTACCAGGCCATTTTGTGTATTTCGTGGAGCATTAACCCGGATTCATCAAAAGTCTGATAACATCCGAGACTAATGTTTGTCTTTCACTTGCACCCGTCATAAATTTAGTAGAACTGAAAACAATTGACCGGACCGACATTGATAAATATTACTTAATTGTGATGAAATCTAAGTCGATGTCTATGTTGTTATTATTCAGTTTTGTGCTCATTGCATTCCTGAACGCGCAAACTGAAGTAGGAGAAGACACACTTCTTACTACACCATCCTCTACGGTCCAGTGGGCCCAGGATCCCCTGGACCTCGAAATCGGTGAATTAATATTTGATGAGACCATCACCAAGGTAGGCCGTGATTTCTATGATGAGTTTTTTACCAGATGGAGCAATCCCACCCAGATCAGTGATTTTTCCATCTCGATTAAAGAGAAACCCATGCCAGGAATCGGAACCCAGATCACCCTGATGATCGATGATCAGGAGATTCTACAGCAATTTATCAGGCCCAACCAGGAAATGATCGAGATGCTGGCGGACTATTGTGTGGGCCTTGTGAACCAGTATTTATTGAATTACCAGGAGATCCAGGCACAGTTGCAGAACCCGGATCAGGCTGGTACAGGTATATTTTGACGGGTCGCAGACACGTAAGTTAATATTTATTGAGCGCAAATATTAAATAGTTATAGCATGAAAAAGCTTCTGATAGCCGTCCTGGGGATGATGGCACTCTTTCAGGTCACCACAAAGGCACAGGACTTTGTTTACCAGCCCGTAAACCCGGCCTTCGGAGGAAATCCATACAACTACTCCTGGCTGCTTGCCCAGGCGCAGGCACAGAATGATTTTTCTGAAGAATCTCCCTTTGCCCTGGAAGAAGAGGATCCACTTCTGAGTCTGAAGGATGATATAAACAGGCAGGTGCTGAATGCACTCACCCAGGAAATATACCAGAACCAGTTTGGAGAAGAGGGACTTACGGAAGGATATTACAGGTTTGGCTCTTACGAAATAGATATATCCCCCGTATCGGATGGGATGCAGATCAAGATCATTGACATAAATACCGGGACCGAAACAACGATCATCGTACCCTACTATTAAAATACTGGATGAAGCACCTCATAATATACATACTGCTGTTTTCCGCATTACTTGTGCAGTTTTCTTGTGCACCGATGATGATGCAGCCTACGAATACCTCTGAAGCCAGGCTTGGGGCCAACTCACCGGTGTATGACGATTTGCAGCTTCTTCCTGAGCCCAAGGAACCGGTGGTCGTAGCCGTTTACAAATTTCGAGACCAGACCGGACAGTACAAACCCTCGGACGTCGGGGCCAACTGGTCCACTGCGGTCACACAGGGAGCCACTTCCATACTGCTGGAATCGCTGGAGGAATCCGGCTGGTTCATCCCCATTGAACGGGAGGGGCTCAGTAACC
>CAYRLP010000489.1:0-3101 GCA_964424935.1 uncultured Bacteroides sp. | reverse complement strand
GTGGAACACCGCGTGTTTCTCCTCCAGCTCCAGCATCTCCTTTGCTACTGCTGCGTTCCGGCCCAGGGGTTTGGTGACCAGGATGGCCTTGCCGGCTTCCGCGGCCAGACGTACTGCCTCCAGGTGCTGGAAATTGGGAAGGCCCACCACCACCGTATCAATATCGGGATGGTTGACCGCTTCCTTCATATCGGTGGTCCAGTGGGGAATCTGATGCCTTTCTGCCACTTTTTTCGCACTGGATTCACTCCGGGAGTAGATCACTTCAACCCGGTCGTTGCGCCGGTGACCGTGCAGGGCATGCACATAAAAATCACCGATAAATCCGCCGCCGAGCATGGCTATTTTCTTGAATTTCATACAGATTGATTTTATTGGTTCAGACTGTTGAAGCCGTTATTTAATTGAATTATTTTTTATAATTCCACAACAGTTCCATGGTCACTCCTCCTGCATCCTCCAGATCGATATATTCATACCTGCCCGAGCCGGGTTTTCCCTTCTCGCCCCAGGTGCCTCCCATGGAGACCACAAATCCCTGCGACGTGTAGTCTTCCAGGACCTGGTCCATATCCCTGACAGAAAAGGCCAGATGCTGGATCCCTTCCCCATGTTTCTCTATGTGATCTCCGTAGACAGTGGGCGGTTTTACAGGGATACACCATTCATAGGCGATGGTCCCGTGCCGCTGCCAGCCCTGGATCAGTTCGTGATCTGCCGGCTTGCCGTAATATTTTGGCTCTCCCAGTTCCGGGTGACTGATCTCCAGTTCAGGAAGCCCGATCCCTTTCCAGAAATCGGACACTGGCTGGGGATCCCGGATGGCAAATGCATACTGATTGAGCCGCATGTCCAGCCGGTTCCCGTCACCCAGTGCATCGTGGATATTCAAACCCGCATCCCCATAGGTGAAACCAAGCACATACTTGCCCTGCGGTTCCGTATCCATCAATACAAATGACAGTTCACCCTTATCTGTCTCCATGGTGATACGATCCAGGGTGCCAATGCCCAGCCGGTTCAGACGTTTGATCTCATTCTGCATCTCTTTTTTCCCGGTGAACCTGTGTACCAGGCTTACTGCCACATCACCGTGTTCGTCCAGGAATTTCCGGAAAATTGATTCTCCTCCAACAGGCTGGATCCAGTTGATATGTGCCCCGGCCAGGTTGGCACACACAAGCCTGACCTGTTCCTCCCGGCGGCTGTTTTCGCATCTGACCACAACGGTTCCCAGATCCATGAATTGCGAGAATCCCAGCAAGTCATATTTCTCCATGGTGGTCTCCACATCTGATACGACCCAGAGCACCTGATCCACGTACCCGTAACAGGCTGGTATATCTGCAGATTTCAGTTGCCCCGTGAAGAGTATCCACACAGAGCTCCATAACAATATCCTTTTCATCCCATTTGATTTCATCTTAATGATGTTTAAATTCTATAGCCCCAATATCGTAATTATTTCCCGAGGGAAGGGATGTTCCAAGCAAATCCTGCCCTCCCGGTTCTATCTGAAACAGATCCTTCAGGTTCAATCCTCCATCCACCAGGGGGGAACCGGGTTGGGGCAGATAAGCGGCAATGGATTCCTCGCTGATTTTTTTAGGATCGGTCACCTCCAGCGATCCCGCGCTCCTGAAGAGGGGATCCCGGTAAGTTCCCAGAAATTGACCTGCATGCATCTCATTTCCGGTGACTGCTGCCCATTCCTCCAGGTTTCCATAGCCCATGCAAGCTTCCCCTCCGGCCAGGTTCCAGTATAGATTCCCCAGAAAGAATTCATCCCAGAGCATTTTACCTTCGTCAACAAGGGTTCCGTTGTATACAAAAACATTGTTGTAAAACCGGTAGCCCGGATAATGGTCGTATAACCATATGCAGGATCCGTCCTCCAGGCTGTTATAAAACGTATTGTTATAGATCAGGCAGTTGCGCATGATCCCGCGGTCTTCATTTTTCCAGATCCCTACAGAACCGGCATTGAGAATGCCATCATCCTGGCTTATATTATACCGGAGGGTGTTGTTCTCCCATGGCTTGGCCGCACCAAACTCATAGAGGCCATATCCCGCGCCTTCATTGTGATAGGAGATACAGTACTGAATCACTGAATTGGAAACACCGCCATCAAAATCAAATCCCCCGCCATCGGCAGCAACCGGGTTGGTACGGTTGTGGTGGGCAATGCAATACTGGATTACGAATTCCGTGCAATCCCAGATCCATATCCCCACCGGTCCGTTCCCGGTCCAGGGCATGTCCCATCCGTTGTTAAATGCTTCGCAGAATTCAATGGTCCCGCCCTGCACCGAGGAGGCCAGGATCCCGTTTCCGCTGTGATTGTTCAATACGGTGGGATCGCCAGGATTATTCTCCGCCACGCAGTACCCTATATAAAGATTATGGTTGTCATAGTGCTCGGGATCACTAAACGTATTCCCTGTTACATGAATCCCTGCAAATCCGTTCTCGTGAGCATATACGCGGGTCAGGGTAGCGTCATTGCACTGATGAACATGCACACCGCTGTGCTGAAACCCATGCACTTCAATATCATTGATCACCACTCCATCACACTGATTGATCAGCAGACCATCCGATCTGTTCCCTGAATTCCGTCCCGATCCGCTGAATTCCAGGTGTTCGATGGTCAGCCAGGTGCAGCTGTCCGCTCTCAAGCTTTCCCGTTCCATCCCATCAATGATCGCTTTCCCCTCTGCATAGGAGGAGACAGTCATCCTTGCTGAGGGATCCCCTGAATCTTCAGAGGAGAGGATCAGGGTACCCGTGAAGGTGTCACCGCCCCTGAACAGGATCCTGTCACCCGCCCCGAACTGCTGCTCATTGATCTTCTGCAGGGTTCGCCATGGCTTTCTCTCTGATGTTCCCGGATAGGAATCGTCCCCTTCCTGGCTGATATAATAATTATCTCCGCCACAGGAGGTGACCAGCAAGAAGGAGAGTACCAGCGTTGCGATCGGGATGAGCGGTCTTTTCATCAGTCCGTGGGGCCTTATTATTAGGGATTATCCAGCTTCCCTTTCCTGATCAGGGCCTCCAGGTAGAGGGTGAGAGCCTTGACCTGCTCGGTCAGGGCG
>CAYRLP010000488.1:0-3111 GCA_964424935.1 uncultured Bacteroides sp. | reverse complement strand
GGTATGTGCCATGGGTACCAATATAACCTATCCCGGTTCCCTGGCAAAGGCGGCTACTGCTCTTTATAAGGGCGGGGTGAACGTGGAGGCGGTTTCTCAATCCCTCATGCAGGTCAACATTCAGTTTGTAATTGGCCGAAACGATTACCGGGACGCCATCCGCTTACTGAACCAGGCACTCTGCGTGGATAACTGAATTGTACAAGCACATATTCCGTTCCCGGGGCCCCTTATTTTAAACCTATGGCTGATTTTCCGGTCAAACCTTTAATGCTAATCTGAAACTACTGCTATGAGACGAATGAAATCCTTTTACATTCCCATACTTATTATTTTCAATTTTTTAATGGTCCCCGTGTTCCCGCAGGAGCCGGAAGCCGACTCCCTGATACAACGGGAGGATGGTCTTCGTATATTTATTGACTGTGCCCGCTGTGACATGAATTATATCCGGGAGGAGATTCCCTATGTGAATTATGTCCGGGACGTGAAGGAAGCACAGTTATATATTTTGGAGACCAGTGAGCAGACCGGCAGCGGAGGAAGAAAGTACACCTATTCGTTTGTGGGTCAGCAGGACTATGCAGGAATGGACGATACCCTGTATTATGCAAGCCGTCCCGATGATTCCAGGGATTACCAGCGGATCTGGAGGACCCAGATGCTGAAGATGGGTCTGATGCCCTATGTGGCCAAGACCCCGCTGTACAGCGAGGTGCTGATCAATCCCACCGAACGGGTGGAGCAGCAGGTGGTGGAGGACAGATGGGACAACTGGGTGTTTGAGCTGCAGGCGGAGCCCGAGTTTGAAGGGGAGGAATCCTATAAGGAGCTTTCCCTGCGAAGTTCCGTAAGGGTCACCAAGATTACGCATGACTGGAAACTGGAACTGGATTTTGACCACCGCTTCACGCGGACCAGGTACACCTATGAAGATACCTTATACACCAACGATCTGAGCCGCCAGGGCCTGGATCTTCTGGTGGTAAAAAGCCTGGGAGAGCACTGGTCAGCCGGTTTGCGGGCCAATCAGATCACCTCCACCTATAACAACTACCGTCTTGCCCTGGAGGTGCTGCCCTCGGTGGAATACAACCTGTTCCCCTACTCGCAGTCCACCCGCCGCCAGTTGCGTTTCCTTTACGGGATCGGGAGTTCCTACAGGCTGTATGCAGATACGACCATATACGATCAGATCAAGGAGACGCTTTGGAAGGAGCAACTGGAGATCGCCTACCAGGTCCAGGAGAAATGGGGTTCTGTCAATGTTTCGCTCACGGGATCCCACTTTTTTCATGACTTCTCGAAAAACCGGATCCAGCTGAGTGGCTTTATCAATGTCCGGATCCTGAAGGGACTGTCCATCCAGGTTAGGGGAGGGGTAGCCCGGGTCAATGACCAGTTGTCACTGGTCAAGGGAGAAGCCTCCGAAGCGGAGATTCTGCTCCAGTTACAGGAGCTCGAGACCAGTTACAGTGCGGATGGAGGCATCGGTATCACCTATACCTTCGGATCCATTTACAACAACATCGTGAATCCGCGCTTCGGGGGCCGGCGAAGATTCTTCTTCTGATCCTGGGTCATTGACAGGTCAAGAATTGAGCGGCCACACTGAATGCATCATAAAAAGTTTACAGATGCAGGGCAGAGAGTCAAATTCTTTATTAACTTGAGGCTCTGTACTAACACCCCGGCGATGAAGACGGTTCTGTGGAGCAGATTCCTTTTACCCATTCTTTTTATTATTGCACTTAGCGCGTGCAGAGAAACGGGCGGTGACGGGGACCGGCAGGAGAAACCTGCCGGTGAATCGTGGCATATGACCGATGAGATTCCTTCCGCGGTAGCAACCGGACCTGAAGCGGAGGAAGCGTTGCGGCAGGCTGCCTTTGAAGGGGACCTGGCAGGGTTGAGGGCCCTGCTGAAACAGGGAGTGTCTTGCAATGCTGCGGATCAGGAAGGGCATACGGCACTGATGTATGCCGCTTTTAACGGGTATTCGGAGCTTGTGACGGAACTGATCCAAGCCGGGGCCGAAGTGGATCAGCGTGATGGGAGTGATCAGACCGCCCTGATGTACGGATCCACCGGTCCCTTCCCTGAAACCGTGAAGATCTTGCTTGATCACGGGGCGGATCCAAACTCGGTGGATTCCAACGAGCATTTTTCTGCGCTGATGCATGCGGCAGCGGAGGGAAACCTGGAGGTAGTTAAGCTTTTAATCGCCGCAGGAGCCAATGCTTCCCTGAAGGATGTGGACGGTGATGATGCGGCTACCTTTGCCATGCAGCGGGGACAAACGGAGGTTGTGGAATACTTGAAGACAATAAACTGATTAAACGTTCATCCTCTCTGCGAGTCAAAGAGGGAACAGAACTGAACTTAATACCCGAATCTCAACAAATGAGATCTGATTTACGGAGCTTTCTATTAACGGCCATCCTATCTGTGAGTATGATTCAGCTGCCACTTTTCGGACAGCTCCATACCGAAAATTCTGCTCAGGATTATGCCGGATTGGTGGTCCGGGCATATGGCCAGGACCAGGAGCTGGTCAATGGCATGCAGTATTACAACAGGAATCCCAGGGCCATGGGACATCCTTATCTTCTGGAAGGATGGGTTCATGAGGGATCTGTCCGAGTCCGGGGCAGATTGTATCCAGATGTCTGGCTCAAGTATGATATTCATCAACAACAGGTGGAAGTGGAATACAGGACCATGAACGGGGCAGACAACCAGGTGATCCTGGTCGGGGACCGCCTGGATGAGTTTACCATTGGAGACCAGTATTTCAAAAATATTGAATTGAATGGGGAGCCGGAACAGATTTACCAGGTCATAGGGGATGGTCGGATCATCCTTTATATCGGATGGCGGAAAAAACTGGTGCCGGTAAGCGGAGATTCCCGGTTCGTGGAGGAATTCTCTCCCCCTAAGAGAACCTACCTCCTTGAACTGGATGGATCGATCTACCGGTTCACAAATAAAAAGAGTTTTGTAAAGCTCTTTCCCAAAGAGATTCAGAAGGACATGAGGAGGCTGATGAAATCCAACCGCTTACTGATCAGGACAGCGCCCGTAAAGGAGCTGGAACTGTTTCTGATGGAA
>CAYRLP010000487.1:812-3124 GCA_964424935.1 uncultured Bacteroides sp. | reverse complement strand
GCCTTGGTCTACTCGGCCTCCATCGACCTGGAGCACCCGGAGGAAATTTATTCCATGAGGATCATTGGACGAAGCCACCATTCGGGCGCAGACGGGAAGCTGTATTCGGACCTGGAAACCATGACCACCGCCCTGCATATCGCCAAAGAAATCCGGGTCAGGATCCGGTCTCTGCAATAGGTGCGTATCAAAGCCTTGTAACAATTCTAAATATTGTGCGTCTTGATAGTGACGTCCTTTGAAACGTTCCTTTTAACAGCAGGTGTACGCAATGTACGGATTCGTACACATACGTCTCAAAAGTGAACACTTTGTTTTATATGAATAAAGTAGTATATTGCTCAATACCTGACAATTAATTGGTTTGGCATATCTATTGTTTTTTTGAGTAGCATCAATTATAAAAACCATTCTAATGATTAAAACTGTTGACCTGGTAAAAGTTTTTCGGACCGACGAGGTCGAAACCACCGCACTGAATAATGTAAATATCGAAGTTAAAGACGGGGAATTCGTAGCGGTCATGGGACCGTCCGGCTGTGGCAAGTCCACCCTGCTGAATATCCTCGGCCTTTTGGACAATCCTACGAACGGATCCTATGTCTTTTACGACAAGGAAGTGGCTCACCTGAAAGAAAAAGGCAGGACCAATCTGCGTAAAGGAAACATCGGGTTCGTGTTCCAGAGCTTTAACCTGATCGATGAGCTGACCGTATATGAGAACATTGAGCTGCCCCTGCTCTATCTGAAGATGAGTGGTTCCGAGCGGAAGAAGAAAGTGGAAGCCGTGATGGAACGGATGAAGATAAGTCACCGTAAAAACCACTTCCCCCAGCAATTATCGGGTGGACAGCAGCAGCGTGTGGCCATTGCTCGAGCCGTAGTCACCAATCCGAAACTGATTCTGGCAGACGAGCCTACCGGTAACCTGGATTCCGCCAACGGAGCGGAGGTGATGGCCCTTCTGACAGAACTGAATGAAGAGGGAACCACCATTGTGATGGTTACGCACTCTCCCAATGATGCAGAAAAGGCACACCGGATCATTCAGCTGTTCGACGGACATGTGGTTACAGAAAATATCCACAAGAAATTATAACATCCTGAAGGCAACATGAGATATCTCATGTTTTAATACGATTCTTTCCTGCAAATTTGAAAAACATTTAGGTTAACAAAAAGGGTTAGATTTAGGGCTTGAAAAGCTGTCCGCCCGGGCAGCTTTTCTTTTTTTGTGAACAAATTATACCTATATTCGTTACTTAGTTTTGGACCAACCTACACTTAAAATGAAGTATTTACATTTCACCCTGGCATTGATTTTGTCACTTGCTCTGTTCTCTTCCTGCAGCAGTGGCAATAAGCAGAAGGAGCAAACTGCCGAAGCATTTGATATTGAAGATTATATCGAAGCCGCCGAAACCATTGATCCTTCCATTAACAGCGTCGATCAGGTATTCGATATTCTCAGCATGGTAAACGCCGAGTATTACGATGTACTGACCAACGATCCCTACAACGCCCACAGCTATAAAACCAGTTATCCCGTTGCCGCGGCAAACCTAGGTGTCTATGTGGTGGATGTTCTTTACCACTATTATGGCGAAGCTCCCGATGCCATGCTGCTCAGTTTCCAGGCAGCCCAGGAACTGGCCGATTACATCGGTGTAGAGTCAAAGTTTGGCACATGGACCCTCGAAAGACTGGAAGGCGGCACCATGCAACGGGATACCATTACCATGTTGTTTAATTCCTTACTGAAGGACAGTGAAAAGTATAATTCAGAAAAGGAAATGGTATTTGTGCATACGGCCTTTCTCACCGGTTCCTTTGTGGAGAAGGTTTATATTACCGGTAACCTGCTCAGGCAGAAAATGATGGTTGAAGAGAAAACCCGTGAAGATGAAGGGGACATCCGGGAACTGCTGGTTATATATATGAATCAGCTGAATCCCTCCGCCGGTATTCTCTATGATGCCTTCTTGAGACAACAGGATCAGCTGCAGGGCCTGGTTGTTCTGAATACCTTTGAACAACTGAAAACCCTTTCGGAACACCTGCTTGAACTGAAGCCCACCCTGGCCGTTGCGGCCATCAATGAAATTGCAGGAAATGAGGAACTGAACAAATCTTTCGAGCTTGTTGAAAGTTTGCGTGATGTGCTGGTGACAGCTCAGTAGGCTCTGGATTGGAAAAATATTTCTATTAAAAGAGTGCCCCATTCGTGGCACTCTTTTTTTTATATATTTGGGAACATTGAAACCATCTGCTCTATGAATTTTCTTGGCAACCTGATCTGGCTTATTTTCGGA
>CAYRLP010000487.1:0-802 GCA_964424935.1 uncultured Bacteroides sp. | reverse complement strand
GGCCTGGCCACTGCCATCGGATACTTTTTCGGAGGCCTGGCCATGATGGTAACCATCATCGGCATACCTTTCGGGTTCCAGTTAATTAAGATCGGTTCCCTGTGCCTGTGGCCCTTCGGCCGAACCTTCCATGTGGAAAAAGGGGAACTTCCCGGTTGCCTCTACAGCCTTCTGAATGTAATCTGGCTTTTGATCGCCGGTCTTTGGATCGCTCTGCTTCACATCACCTTCGGATTTCTCCTGTCCATCACCATCATTGGCATTCCCTGGGGGATGCAGCATTTCAAACTGGCCGGTTTTGCACTCTCACCGTTCGGGCGGAAAGTGGATATAGTAGGATAAGGAGCCTTCAGATTATTAAGTTTCTAACCATAAATATTTCTCCATGCGTAAGTTAAACTGCCAAAAACTTTTTATTTCAGCGACCATCCTTGTTATGGTCATAATGATCCAGTCCTGCACGCAGAACTGGCCCCATTTCAGGGGACCCGGTAACAACATGATCGTCACTAACGGAAACCTGCCTCTGGAATGGAGTGACTCGGAAAATATCAAGTGGAGCACACCCGTTGATGGGGACAGCTGGGCTTCGCCGGTGGTCTGGGGCAACAAGGTATTTTATGTTTCATCCATTCCCGTAAAGGTTGCTCCCCCGCTCGAATCCCAGGCGCCGCCCCCTGCACCGCCCCGGAACGGTACTGCAGGGAACGAAGCATCCGGAAATGAAGGCAGCGGACAGAATCCCCCACCGCCCCGCCCGCCTGCCCAGGAGGAGGATAAGAGCTACCTGGAAGAGATTTAC
>CAYRLP010000486.1:0-3128 GCA_964424935.1 uncultured Bacteroides sp. | reverse complement strand
TCCTTATCCAGGGCCGGATCCACGCTTCGTACAACCACTGCATCCACCACCTGCCCGGTCCGGCTCACTGCAAACTGAACGATCACACGACCGCTTACTCCGTTTTCTGCAGCGATTTCAGGATACTGCAGGTTCTGTGCAATGTACTTCCTGAACTCGGTGGCCGGATCGCCCCCGTTAAAGGTGGGCATATCCTCCACAATGTAGAATACTTCCTCTTCTTCGATTTCTTCATCATCATCAGTCAGCATGCTGGTGAAATCGTATTCAGTATCGTCTGTAGCTTCCATATCGAAATTGAAATCGTCTTCGATCTCGACATCGTCTTCTACAATCTCAAGCACTTCTGCAACCTTGGGCTGCTCGGGCTTTGGTTCCGGTTTCGGCTCTTCCCGGCGTGTGATCTGCATCATCTCGTCCTCAAACTGGATTTCAGATACCACGCTTTCGTCTTGGTCCTTGTCCGCTCCCTTTGTCCATTCAAAGGCTACCAGCACAATAGCCAGTGTAACAACGAGACCTATCTCCACAAACATCCCCTTTCTTTTCTCCAGGTTAGCCGATTTCGATTTCTTAAGTTCCATGTCGCTTGTTATTTGGGCTTTAAAAATAGTGATTTATGGTTGATAATTCAAAAAGATTCTGCTTAAACATTACATATATATTATGAAAAAGCCGCAAAAATTCTGCCAATCTGCTGTTTTGAACTTGCGATTTTTATACTATTTTTGCCACGCGCTGGGGCATTAGCTCAGTTGGCTAGAGCGTTTGACTGGCAGTCAAGAGGTCATCGGTTCGATTCCGATATGCTCCACTCAGAGGATCAAAGGGTTGCACCGCCGAGGCGGATGCGGCCCTTTTTCATTTAACCACACCATTGTGTACACGAGTTACACCTGTAAAAGAACGATTTACACTCTACACAGTAAATATACAACTAATATTTTAGTTATACAACTAAATCGTTAGTTTTTCCCTGATTATTGCAGTCGTTCGGATTTATAATCCTTTCTTTTTTATATAATACACAGCCCATCCAAAACGTTTATCTGTTAGGACCTTATGATTTCCCCATGCTTAAAAGTCCCTTCGGATTCGTGCTGTGTCTGGGAATGCTCCTGATCTTTGTCGGGAGGCTAAGTGGCCAGATAACTACGTATGAACTGGATGGTTCTGATTTCGCTTTTAGAAACGAAGTTTCGGCCCTTTTCCTGACCATTGCCCCCGACGCCCGTTCGGCTGGCATGGGGGATGTCGGTGTGGCTTCCGATCCGGATGTCAGCTCACAGCACTGGAACCCCGCCAAATATGCCATGATAGAAGGAAAAGGAGGGGTATCCGCCAGCTATACCCCATGGCTGAGAAACTTGATTCCGGGTATCAACCTGGGATACCTTTCCGGTTACTACCGTATTAACGAAAAAAACGTCCTGAGCAGCTCCTTGCGTTATATATCGCTGGGAGAGATCATTTTTACAAATCTTTCAGGGGTGACCATCTACACCGATCATCCCTATGAATTTGCAGGGGACCTTGCCTATTCCCGGAAATTCACAGAGAATTTTTCTGCCGGCCTGGCCATCCGTTACATTCACTCAGATCCTGCTCCTTCTCAAACCAATGATATAAAAACAGGAAACTCTGTGGCGGGTGACCTCAGCATCTATTATCAGAAACCGTTCATGATGGGTGAAAGATCCGCACTCTGGGCCCTGGGCTGCAACATCTCCAATATCGGAACTCCAATCACATACCAGTCCGGTTCAGAGAACAAAATGCCAATCCCGACAAATCTCCGTGTTGGCGGCAGGATGCAAATAGACATAAATGAAACCAATTCCATCACCATTCTTGCGGACGTCAACAAGCTCCTGGTTCCCACCGGACCGGTTTATGAACAGGATACACTTTCAGGAGATCTCGTGGTAGTACGGGGAATGGAAACCCCTGAGTCGGTCCTGTTGGGCATGATACAATCCATTTATGATGCGCCTGGAATCCTGAAGGAGGATGGAACCTACAGCGTTTTTCGTGAAGAATTGCATGAAATAAATTTCAGTATCGGAGCAGAATACTGGTTTGACGGGATATTCGCCTTTCGTTGCGGTTATCACCATGAACATCCGACCAAAGGCAACCGGAAATTCTTCACGCTGGGATTCGGTGGGAGATACAAATTCCTGGCTGCCGACTTTTCCTATTTACTCCCTGTAAACGGTCAGAACTCTCCCCTGGCAAATACCTGGCGCTTCACTCTGACTGCTGAATTCGGGCGAACCGGGTGATCCGCCTAATGATGTAAAAAAAAGACCCTGCGAAACTCGCAGGGTCTTTCCATAACCAGACTGGTAGAGACTACCAGGTACTCATCTTCTTTATTCCTTCATGATCCGGGATACACTGGATATCTGGTCACTCAGGATCTGGATCATGTAAACACCGGGCTTGAATTCGGTGATATCAAGATCCGTCTGAATCAGGCGATCCATCTCCATCACTTTGACAATCTGTCCCGTCATATCCACTACCTTAATGGCCACATTGGTTTGCTCGCTGGCCATTTCGATGGTGATATAGGCATGGGCCGGATTTGGATAGATCGTATAATTCAAGGAGGGTGCATTACCGATTCCGGTATAATCCGGTGAGTAGCATGCAGAGGTATCGGAGCAGCTGCCCTGGGTCAGGATAACCGCATAGTCCCCGTCTACATCAGGTACAAAGCTGCTGCCGGTGGCCCCGGTAATTATGGAGCTGTCCGCACAATTGATCCACTGGTAGGTTCCGCTGTTCTCACAGGTCAGTGTACCTCCGGTTACCGTGACCACGATGTCTTCTACCTCATCGTAGGTAACCGTTACCACGTACTGGGTACTGTTCCCATTTCCGTCATCTACGGTATATGTTACCGTGGATACACCCGGATTGAATACAACGGAGCTGGCATCGGTACCGCTTCCTGTCCCTGTGGTGGCTCCGGTCACCTCGTAGCTTACCATGGGGGTCGTGCAGTTATCCATGACAGAACTAAGTCCGATATCGGTGACTGTTCCGTCACAGGTTGTTGCATCAGCAGGTTTCGTTGCTGTGGGAGCCGTGACGTCGTCCACGATCACATTCTGCGGTAC
>CAYRLP010000485.1:0-3142 GCA_964424935.1 uncultured Bacteroides sp. | reverse complement strand
TTTTGTGTCTGTTTGCTTAATGGCATAGAGACGAGCTTTCTGCCCTTGTTCTTCAGCTCCGGCCACAATGACCAGGTCGCCAGGAACCTTGCTTCGAAAGGATTCACTTCGGACGTAATCCCAAAGCTTATCCAGTTCGCTAAGGGAACAGTTACCGAGTCTGGAACTTTCGGGATAGTTTGTTTCCAATTGTATCATTTTGAAGAGAGGATCATCAGTTGCCAGTTTTGAAACGATCTCCTGTTGGGTATAAGTTTCGCAGAAGACCACTTTTTCAGACTGGGGAAAACCTGTTCCGGAGGAAGTGAACGAGAACGTACTTCCAACAAGGGATACGAGGACAATTCCCCAACCCATCCATTTAATTAATTTCATAGGTAAGGAGTTTTTAAGTAAATAAATACGAGTTCGGTCTCAAACTCAGCAGGGCGGAGGATCGTCGTACCAGGATGTCCCGGATAAGGATGGGACAGATTGGATCAAAAGTAAAGGCTTCAATGCAAGATGAATCTGCGATTGAGTCTTACTCCGGGTTGCCTGTGCCTGACGGTACAGAAATGCCCGGTGCTTTTGGTTTCCTGAAATGGATTCAAAAGACTTTTCCAGGCGGTGTAATCCGCAGACGCAGTATGCGGCCCCATGGTCACCGGGTATATCTGCCAGAAGTTGCATGGATCCCATCTCCAATGCGGGGACAGGACGAGTTGCTTCCTCCGGTTTCTGAACATTCAGAATCAGGAGTGCCCCCAGCATAAGGACCGCTGCAGATATCAGGTGCAAAAAGTGCTTCACAGAGTAAAGGTAGAAAACTTTCAGGTATCAGCGAAAAGTCCTGCCAGTGTTTCGGCCCGGAGATTCACACCGTCCACAATCTGGGAAGCCTGCAGGTAGTATTTTTCCCGTTTTTCAAGCAGTGTGGTGATGAAATCCAGCAATTCAGATTCTGATTTCCCCTGAATTAGGGGACGTTCGGTTTTGGAACGGATCAAGCGGTCCCTGAGGACTTCCGGGGGCAACTGAATGTAAATGGTGGTTCCGTGGGTATTCATCAGATCCATTATCCCGGAATGACACGGGGCCCCCCCGCCCGTGGATATCACAAGTTTTTCCTGATGGCACAGCTCCTGAAGGATATCACGTTCCCACTTTCGGAATACTTCTTCCCCATGTTCATTAAATATCTCCGGAATACTCATTTCAGCGGTTTCCTGGATCAGCTGATCCATATCCACAAACCGGTAACCAATTCTGGGTGCCAGTTTGGAACCAAGGGTAGATTTACCCGAGCCCATAAAACCGATCAGAAATATCCGTTTATCCATGTTACCACTCCAGGGTGAATTGTCCGCCAGTACCCTTTTTCCCCTTGTCTTCTTTCTCCTCTTTTGGTTTTACGATTTCCAGGGGAACGTCATCCGGATCCTGTTTGCTGTCTTTGGATGTTTGGGATTCCGCCTTTGAAGCAGGCGTTTTGGCAGTTTTTTTCGGTTTCTCCGGTGGTGCCTTCTTCTTCTCCGGCTTCTGGATGTCCTTTTCCTTGCCCGCAGGTAGCGGGGCCTTTTTCTGCCGGGTTTCCGGTTTCTGTTCTTTCGGCGGCTGTTTTTTCGGCGGCTGTTTTTTCGGTTTCTGTTCTTTCGGCGGCTGTTCTTTCGATTCTACCTCTTCCTCACCTTCCGGGGTTAATTCCTGAATCACTTTCACTTCGTATTTTGAAAGACGCTTTCCCCGGGCTTTGTAACTCTTGACCCCGATAAATTCGGCCACTTCAATGATTTCCGGGTCCCGGTCCTTGTTCTTACCCCCGAACTTCAGCTCCAGCCTGGGATATTCCACCTCGGTGATCCGGATCAGTTTTGAATCAGGATGTTCCCCGATAAAGCGCGTGGGCCTGTCACCCGGATCAATTAGAAAACGTTTCAGGTAATAGTAGTTCTGATCCGCATCATAATAGGCGGCCGACCAGATCTTTTCAGGCCTGAATTTTTCGATGATGAGCACATCATCCTCGAAATGATTGCTGAGATCAAAATTGCTGGTCCGGAAGTGCCCGGATCTGGTGATGACCAGGATCTGGTCCTCACCCGAGAATTCGCCCAGGAAGGTCCCCCTGGCATCCACATTCAGCCGCATCACATCCTCGTCGAACCAGATTTTCCGTCCCCCCAGGGTAGAGACCCCTTTTTCCTTCATGACAATTTTCTGGACCGAGAACTTGGTAAGGATGTTTCCCATGGCATCTCGTCCCTTGATGGTCAGATCTGCAAAATCGTATTCAAAAACCGTATTTTTCAGCCTTGGCCTGGGTCTCAGGTATACCTTGATCACCTCGGCTTCCCCGTTGGGGTTGGCGCTGAAATAGAGGATCTTGGTATGTTTGTGCTCTTTGGCGATGTTGTATTGCTTATCACGTGTAATACCGGTTACCGGAGCACGCTTCACCATGACATTTCCCGAATTGCCATCGAAATAGGCCAGGTTATAAATAGTCCGGCTGTCGTTTTTCTTAAACACGGCAGCATGGATAATATCTTTTCCCACAAACTGTTTCTCCGCAACCTTCGAGATGGTATAGGTGCCATCTTTCAGAAAGACGATGATGTCATCAATGTCCGAGCAGTCGCACACGTATTCATCCTTTCGCAGTGAAGTGCCAATAAATCCGTCTCTGGCATTCATATAGAGTTTCTGATTGGCCACTACTACCTTGGTGGCCTCGATGCTGGCAAAATTGCGGAGTTCGGTCCTGCGTTCCTTTCCCTGGCCATACTTCTTTTTGATCTGTTTGAAGTATTCGATGGTATATGCCACCAGGTGTTCCAGGTGGTTCTTCACCTCTTCCATCTCCTCTTCCAGGGACTTGATATACTCGTCGGCCCGCTTCACATCGTATTTCGAGATCCGCTTGATTTTAATCTCCGTCAGCTTGATGATATCGTCCCGGGTTACTTCGCGTAACAGGAGTTTCTTATAGGGCTCCAGTCCCTTGTCAATGGTTTCAAGGACACTTTCCCAGGTCTCACACTCCTCGATGTCCCGGTAGATCCGTTTCTCGATGAAGATCTTTTCCAGGGAGGAGAGGTGCCAGCTCTCCTGCAATTCGCTCAGGCGGATTTCCAGCTCCCGTTTAAGCAGCTCTTTGGTA
>CAYRLP010000484.1:0-3145 GCA_964424935.1 uncultured Bacteroides sp. | reverse complement strand
ATTTCAGTCCGTGCTATGACCTGGACGGATGTCACCGTTATTCCCACGGCCAGTGGGCAACCAGCATCAAGTTTCACAACGGTACGTTCTATTTGCTATTCATCACACTGGATGAGGGAGGATTTATCTGTTCATCCGAACACCCGGAAGGTCCCTGGGAAATCAGGCAATTGCCCAGGGGTTTTTATGATCCCGGCCTCTTTTTTGATGAAGACGGAAGGATCTACGTGGCGCATGGCTATGGAGAGATTTCCGTCACCGAGCTGAACCCGGATTTCTCTCCCAAGGGAGAGGATGTGCTGGTTTTCACCGGAGATATCCGCGGTGGACTGGAGGGTTCCCATGTCTACAAGATCAACGGCTATTACTATCTCTACAGCACCTACGGGGGACGGGACGGGATCCAGGTGGCTCTTCGCTCCAGAGACATTTTCGGTCCCTATGAACAGCAGGTTGTTATCAGTGAAAGCAAGCCGGGTGTGAATTTCGGGATCCACCAGGGAGCCCTGGTGGAAACCCCAACCGGAGAATGGTGGACCATCCTCTTTGTGGACAGCGGTCCGTTCGGCCGTTTCCCCTCCCTGCAGCCGGTTACCTGGGTGGACGACTGGCCCATGGTGGGGGTAGAGGGGAAGGCAGTGGTCACCTTCCGGAAACCTGATGTGGGAAAAACGTTTCCCATTACGGACCTTCCGACCTCTGATGAGTTTGAGGAGACCACAATGGGAATGCAATGGGGATGGAACCATAATCCCGATCCGGATCACTGGTCACTCACCGAACGGCCCGGATTCCTGAGGCTGACTACCGGGAAGGTGGTCCCGGGTCTGCGTGAGGCACGAAATACGCTTACCCAGCGGCCGTTTGCCAAGTACGATCAGGAAATCCCCACTCTGGGTACCACAGAATTACAGGTGGATCATATGAAGAATGGCGATGTAGCCGGTCTGGCCCTATTCCAGGATCCCTATGCCTACATTGCCGTGATGCAGGTAGAGGACTCCAAACAGCTGGTCATGGTAAACAACGGAGATCCCATTGCGACGGTTCCGATGAAAGGGAACCCGGTATATCTCCGGACCATTGCCTCCAACCGTACAGGGAAGGCTCGTTTCGAGTACAGTTACGACAACCATACGTTTACTCCCCTGGGGAACGAACTGTCCATGCGGTTCAATCTCAGCGTATTTACAGGGAATAAATTCTGCCTGTTCAATTACGCAACAGAAGAGATTGGGGGATATGTGGACTTTAACTGGTTCAGGGTAGAATAAAACAACATGGCTCTTATCACTAATATCTGTGTTATGGCAAAGAATCCTATTCGTATATTGCTCGTTCTCGCGATGGCCTTTGTTCTTCTTGCGTCCTGTAACAAGCGCTCCGATCAGAACCCCTGGATCCTGTCCGCCCCGGCAGGGGAACAGTACACCGTCATCAATAAAAATGGCCAGACCATTATTCCGAACGGCAGGATCCTGACTCCGGCCGGAACAAGCATCGTCGTAGCACCCCACCCGTACGGCCTTGTGCTCAGTCCGGATGGAAACACGGCTATCACCGCCAATTCAGGAACCAGCCCCCTTTCCATCACCATTCTCCGGGATATTCTGTCACAAAACCCTGAAGTACAGCAGGTACCACCCGGTCCTGTCACGGATCATGGCGTCCTGGCCTCGGTTTTCATGGGCCTGGCCGTATCCACGGACAACCATACACTATATGTGGCCGGGGGCCAGGAAAACAAAATCTACCTGTTTGATCTGTCTACAGGAGAGAAAAAAGGATCTATTAATTGCTCTTACCAATCAGACAGTTCGGACTATACACACGGGTATATCGGAGACCTGGTGCTTTCCGGGGATGGAAAGACCATCTATGCAGTGGATCAGATCGGTTTCAGGATGGTGATCGCAGATACGGAAACCGGTAGGCTTCTGCACAATGTGCCGGTTGGCAGGTATCCGTTCGGGATTTGTCTTTCCCCCGATGAGCAGAAGGTCTATGTGGCCAATGTAGGCATGTTCCAGTACAGCATGTTCCGGGGGATCACGGAGGAAAACGTGACGGAAAAGGCCCTGATATACCCTCCATATGCCTATGGCAGCAAAGAAATGCAGGAAGGGATTGAAAACGAAACGCTTTCCATACCAGGCCTGGGGGGAATGAATGCCCCGGAGGCTTTTTCGGTGTTCACCGTTAGCCTGGAGGACCCGGAATATCCCCGGGTGATTGCCAGAACCAAGACAGGACATCTGGTCGGGGCTCTGGTGGAGGGGATCCCTGCCGTGGGGGGAGCAAGCCCCAACTCACTGGTGGCCACCGATGCCTATGTATTCGTGACCAACGGGACCAACGACAACATTTCGGTCCTTTCGATAGAAAAAGACACCGTGGTGCATACTATCTATCTGAAACCGGATGAGCGGATCCGGCAGTTCAGGGGAGTGATCCCCTTCGGGCTGGCCCTTTCGCCCGATCAGGAGCGTTTGTACGTGGCCTGTTCGGGGATTAATGCGGTGGCTGTTATAGATGCGGAGAAGCTGGAGGTGCTGGGCTATATCCCCACCGGATGGTTCCCTGCCAAACTGAAGGTAAGCAACGACGGGCAGAAGTTAATCGTAGCCAACGCCAAAGGATACGGGAGCGGACCCAACGGTGGAAAGAACTTTGCCGCGGGACCGGAAGGAAGCTATATCGGGGCCCTTATGAAAGGGACGGTACAAGTACTGGACATTCCCACGGATGAAGAGCTGAACTCCCTGACACAGCAAGTTATGGACAATAATTTCAGTCTTGAGCGTGCCTATTCGAAACAGTTTGCCGGCCGGAAGAACAATCCCATCCCGCTCTATCCGGGCGAAAAAGAGAGCCCCGTTAAACACATTGTCTTTATTTCCAAGGAGAACAGGACGTACGATGAGGTATTCGGACAGGTGGAGCAGGGGAAGGGGGATCCGGATCTTGCACGCTACGGCACCGGGGTTAGTTTTAAGAACGCAGGAAAAACGGATTCACTGGAGAATGCAAACGTGATGGTCAACCACCTGAAACTGGCCCGCGAATTTGCTGTCTCCGATAATTTCTATGTGGATTCCGACGTATCTGCAGACGGACACCGCTGGCTGGTGAACACCTACCCCAA
>CAYRLP010000483.1:0-3154 GCA_964424935.1 uncultured Bacteroides sp. | reverse complement strand
GTTCCGGATCAAGTACCTCCAGCAGCGCGGATTCCGGATTCCCCTGGACCCCCCTTCCCACTTTATCAATTTCATCCAGAACAAAAACCGGATTGGACGACTTCACCTTTTTCAGGTTTTGAATCACCCTTCCCGGCATTGCTCCAATATAGGTTTTCCGGTGTCCCCTGATTTCGGCTTCATCATGAAGCCCGCCCAGTGACATTCTGACATATTTCCGGTTCAGGGCGGAGGCAATGGATTTACCCAGGGAGGTTTTACCAACTCCAGGGGGACCCACCAGGCAAAGGATGGGAGATTTCAGGTCCCCTTTCAATTTAAGCACAGCCAGGTGTTCAAGGATCCGGTCCTTTACTTTCTCCAAACCAAAATGGTCCCTGTCCAGGATCCGGCTGGCACGATTCAGGTTAAAATTATCCCTGGTGTATTCGTTCCAGGGAAGTTCAACCAGGGTCTGGATGTAATTGACCTGGACAGAATACTCCCCGGTGGCCGGGTTCAGGCGGAGCAGCTTGTCAAGCTCTTTTTCAAAGGCGGTTGCCACCTCCCTGTTCCATTTCTTCTTCTTGGCTTTTTCCCTGAATTCATATACTTCCTGGTCCTGCGGAGATCCTCCGAGTTCATCCTGAATGGTCTTCATTTGCTGATGCAGCAGAAATTCCCTTTGCTGCTGATCCAGATCGCTCTTCACCTTGGTCTGGATATCGTTCTTTAATTCCAGCATTTGAACCTCATTGGAAAGACTCTCCAGAAGGGAAAATCCTCTTTTTGCCACGCTGTGTGTTTCGAGCAGATCCTGCTTCTCTTTCAGGGAGAGTTCGCTGTTAGAGGCGAGGAAATTAATGAGGAAGGAAGGACTCTCTATGTTCTTCACTGCAAAAGTTGCTTCAGTCGGGATGTTGGAGGAAAGCTTGATGATCTTGATGGAAAGCTCCTTTAGGGCAGCTGCTACGGCTTTTGCTTCACCGGCAGGCTCATTCTCCTCATCCTCCAGCGGGGTAATGCGGGCGACGTGATAGGGCTTCTCGGTAAGGAGATCATTGAGCATAAAGCGTTTTCTTCCCTGAATAATCACGGAGGTAGATCCGTCGGGCATTTCCAGGATCTTCAGGATCTGGGCCACGGTTCCGATCCTGTACAGGTCTTCCATTTCAGGATCCTCAATGGATCCGTCTTTCTGGGCCACTGCCCCCAGGATTTTATTTTTCTTATATACTTCCTGGACCAGCTTCAGAGATTTGTCACGCCCAACCGTGATGGGGATCACCACTCCCGGAAACAGGACTGTATTGCGCAAAGGCAATATGGGCAATACATCCGGAATGTTCACTCGCTTCAGGTCCTCTTCCTCTTCCTGGGAAAGCAGGGGTATGTATTCAGTTTCTTCGTCAATAGGAATCATAAACATCTCTGTACCTTTAAATATGCATTCTTCCGTCAATCTGTCAGCTCTATCCTTTAGAAACATGTTTCACTCTTATTTCAATAAGTGTGCCAAGAACTAATACACTCTTGACCCGGTATTTGTTTAATATGGTTGCGTTTCGGGTCAAATATACCTGATAGAAACCTCTTTGAGGAATTTTTCTTTAACAGACGCGCCATCCTCTCCGAGCAGCTCGATAAAGCTATTATTGGTTTGAATGCTTTTCAGGTTCCTGTCGCAGATCACCACCATGAAGGGTAATTTATAATGCGTTCAAATTGTACACTGTTTTTCAAATAACAAACATTAGTAATATCTTTAAGCGTTCTGTGAATATAAGAAATAAACTGCATTCCGGGCTTCGTGCCGATCTGATGCTATGGATGAACATACCGTGCGAATAGAAGGGATCCTGAAGCGATTTCCACAGATTAAAAGGAATGCACTGATTCCCATTCTTCAGGCTGTTCAGGATGAGTTTGGCTACATATCCGGGGAGGCCGTCAGTAAGATCGGATCACATCTCGATTTGCCAGCGAGTAAAGTCTACGGGCTGGCCACTTTTTATAACCAGTTCTCCTTTTTACCCAGAGGCCTGTACCACCTGGTTCTCTGCAATGGAACCTCCTGTCACCTGAGCGGGGCGGCAGAGTTGCTTGATGAAATTGGCAAGCTGCTTGGTATTAAAGATGGAGAGACCACGCAAGATGGGCTGTTCAGCCTGGAAGTGCATTCCTGTATAGGAGCCTGTGGCCAGTCCCCCGTTCTGGAAGTGAACGGAAGGTATTATTCAGGAATCTCGGTGAAGGAGGTCAGGGAGATTATCAATCAGTACAGGGAGCATGCCCACGAATAAAGATATTCTGCTAAGACTGGCGCAACAGGATCCTTCTGAATTTGGACCTGAGGACCGGGAAAGAATCAGGGTACTGAGCAGGCTTGAGATCCCCAGGCCGCTGTTCATGATAAACAGTTCAACCTCCGGAATCGTTGCGGGTTCCATGGATACCTGGGAAGCCGTGGAGCAACACGTGAAGGAACGATCCATTGATATAGACCTGAGGGAAACGGGAAGCATTGGATTAAGTTCGGAAGATCCCGTCGTATCGGTACAGATGCCTGGATATACACGCCTGTTTTTTGCCAGGATAACCGCTGAGAAAGTTCCCTCCTTACTGGGTGACCTGTTTCACCACGTGGTACCCGATCAGCCCTTGATTGGCCAGTTAAGAAGAGAAGGACAGGAATCCTGGAAGAATGTTCCCTTCCTGGATGAAATCCCCTATTTTGCATTGCAGAACCGCATTGTAATGGGATCCTGCGGAACGATCGATCCGTTCTCTTTCGAGGAATATG
Source organism: uncultured Bacteroides sp. (assembly GCA_964424935.1). Taxonomy (GTDB): domain Bacteria; phylum Bacteroidota; class Bacteroidia; order Bacteroidales. The sequence goes on along the minus strand of CAYRLP010000483.1, from coordinate 372 downwards.
TGGCGGGCGGTGGGTACAAGGCGTTTCTGAAGATCATCCGCAGCTATACCTTCAGCGAAGTATGTGAACTGGTCATTGAGAGCGGCCTGAGGGGCCGGTCGGGTGGGGGATTTCCCACCGGGGAAAAATGGAAAGCAGCTTACGGGACCCCCTCCGATCAGAAATTCCTGGTATGCAATGCCGACGAGAGCGATCCGGGGGCTTTCATAGACCGGACCCTGATGGAAGGTGATCCGTTCCGCTTGCTGGAGGGGATCGCCATCGCGGCCTATACCATCGGTTCCAACCGGGCTTACATCTATATCCGCAGCGAATACAAAGATGCCATCAGGCGCATGACAGCTGCCATCGGGAAACTCAGGGAAATCGGTC